>NZ_JBEPAL010000009.1:0-236579 GCF_040298625.1 Streptomyces sp. NPDC001532 | reverse complement strand
CCTCCGTGCGGTGAAGATTCGACACCTCCACCACACACGGGGGTCTTCGCCACGATCAAGACCGACCCGTGTCAACAACGCTCGTGATCAATACAGCTAGCCGCTGGTGTGGGTCTCGCACGGGTCATGGCTCACTGCGGAGGCAGTCCGGCGGCAGCCGTGCACTACCTGGCCGGTGCCATCACCTCCGCGCCCGAGAACCCCGAGCCCTACTCGGTCCTGGCGGAGCTGTGGCGGGAGCAGCCCGCGGAGCTCGCCGAAGCCACTCGCGACGCCGGCTCCTTGAGGGCGGTACTGGCACAGTCGTACATCAGCTTCCTGCGGTCCGACATGGACGGCGCGGTGATGGCGCTCGGCTCCGTCACGGGTGCGCAGCCCGGCATCGCGTGGGCCAGAGCGCCTTGGTTCAGCGATGAACGCTTTGTCGGTGTGGTGAGTGCCGAGGCGCTGGCCGAGGCCGCGATGCGGATGATGGACTACGGCCATGATCTGGACACCGAAGGCGTGCGGGAGCGGTTCCGGCCGTGGTTCGACGCCATCGACCTGGTCTCGGCACGCCGGCCGCAGCCGGAGGCGTTGGCCAAGATGGCGATCCTGCTGCGGGCCTGCGGTCTCACCGATGCGTCGTTCGCCCTCTGCGACCAGGCGGACTCGGTCGAGCGGATCATGATGACGGAAGTGGTGCGGGCAGGAACATGGCGCAAGCTGGGTGATCCCCAGCAGACCGCGGCGGCGTTCGAACGAGCTCTTGCCCTGGACCCGGCCAACTGGTCCCTCTACCTCGACCTGGCCGATGTGCGGGCCGAACAGGGAGACTTCGCCTCCGCGGCCCGGCTGATCGACGAGGGGTTGCGGTACGAGCCGGCCGAGCTCTCACTGCGCGCGGCCGGGGCTGCCTATCGGGCGCGGCTCACGGGTTCGCCCGCCGAACTGAGCGAACTCGTCGAACTGGCACCGAATCTGCCGAACGACTCGTACCGGGACCTGCTGCTGGACGTCGCATGCGCTGGTCCCGCCCTGCCCGCCGAGCTCGTCGACGCGGCCCGCCGCATCCGGAACGGCTGAGGCTCTTCCGCCACTCGACGAGCGGCAGCTGCCGCACGCCGGAGCCCCGGAGCCCCAGAGCCCCGGCGACGCGGGGTGCGGAGTGCGGGCCCCGGGGCTCCAGGGGCGGCGTACGAGGTCAGTAGGCGACGAGGCCTTCCTCGTAGCCGATGCGGAACTGCAGGTAGAACTTGGTGCCGTCCTTGACGTCCGTCGCGGCCAGTCCCCAGCTGCCCGCGTTGATCCAGCGCCAGGCGTTGCAGCTGACGCCGCCGCTGGAGGGCAGGAAGCAGGTGCGCACGTCGTCCCCGTACACGGGCTTGACGTTGATGTCTCCGCAGTTGGACGTGGTGGTGGCCGAGCCGGAACCGGGCCACCGGTGATACGGGGAGACGTAGGTGGTGACGAACGACTTGGCACTGCCGTAACAGGACTGGACCCCGGTGGGCGCTGCGCTCGCCGTGGACGTGGTGGCGGCGGTCATTCCGCCGGCCGCCAGGGCAGCTGCCGCCAGGACCCGGACAGCGCGTGATCGCATACGCATGCTTCCCCCTTGTCCGCGCCGGCCGATCCGACGCGGTGCGGACACTACGATCCGCACCGGCATTCGAATAGGTCACGTTCAGGACAATGCACGGCGGATCATGGAGCACCCGTTCCCTGGTTCTGATAGGAAGCGACCCGGGTGGCCACCAGAGTGCCGTTGGCGGCCGGATCCTGCGGCACGGGAAGAACCTTGTCGCTGCTGCACATCAGCTGGACCTTGCCCGCCTTCGCCAAGGTCACCACACCGGTGGCGCTCAGCGACGCCTGGTTGTAGCCGGTGCCGCGAGGCGTTGCCATCGTGGGGCCGTCCGTGATGTGGCAGCTCGCCGCGTCGGCGTACAGCAGGAAGACCGATCCGGTGAGGGTGTAGGTGCCCGCGGGAAGCGACAGGGCGACGACCTGTGTCTTGGTCGCGCCGATCGAGTTCACCGCTTCGGCCTTGTAGGCGTCGACCGGGGCCTCGGTCGCGGCGGCGGCCGGCTGGGAAGCGACGGCGGTGGCTCCCGCGTAGGCGATGGCCAGCACGGCGACACACACGTTTCTCCGGGCGGCACGAGGCAGGGCACGGGCACATCCCCGGCCGAGCCCGTCACGGGGTCAGGCGGCCGTGCTGGTTCCGCCCGCGCCGCCGGGGTCGTTGGGGTGGGGTTCGAGCGGGGTGACGGCCGCGGTCATCCAGGGCCACAGCGGCAGGGTGCCGAGCACCTTCTCCCGCAGCGCGGCTTCGTCGTCGGCGCGCCACAGGCCGATGCTGCGCAGCTCTCCGACCGGACGCCACAGGCGTACGAGGTGTCCGCCGGCCGCGAGTTCCCTGGCGCGTACGGATTCCGCGGCGCGAACCCCGGCGACCTCGGCCGGGTCGGTGCCCTCGGGGACGGTGGTGGTGAGCTCGACGAGGAATTCACGCATGGTCTTCTCCATTTCGGTCGAGGCGCCATGGACGCCGACGAGCGGGGGAGCGGGGAGAGGGGGGGGGGGGGGGGGCACGTCAGTCCTGGGTGCCGACCCGGGAGACGTGATACTGGCGGATCTTCCAGTTGTCGTCCTCGCGGTGCAGGACGAGGGACAGGTGGACCTTGGCCTCCCACCCGTCCGCACCGCTGAAGGTGACGTCGGCGAAGCCGCCGGCGACCTCTTCGCCGAGGGTGTAGGTGTGGAGGACCGTCACAGCGGCCCGTCGGTCGGCGTCGACCGCCTCGTAGTACGCGCGTACCGCGTCCCGGCCGGCCACGACCGTCGGTCCGAAGCCCTGGAAGAGCGCGTCCGGGGTGTACAACTCGGCGATCACGTCCGGCTGGTGGTTGTCGAAGGCGGCCTTCCAGCGGTCCAGCACGTCGTGCATCGGGTGACTCATGGTCCTGGCTCCTCTTTCTTCCTCGATGACGGCTCTCGTAGTTCATGGTCTGCTCCGGGCGCCGAGCCCGCATCGCTGGACGCTCCTGCGGGCAGGTGGCCCCTGGCCCAGGGCGCCCGGCGGAGTCAGTGTCCGGCGGTCTGGCCGCCGTCGACGGGCAGGATCACACCGGTGGCGAACGGGGCGTTCTCCAGGTAGACGACCGCGTCGGTGATGTCACTGATCTCGCCCATGCGGCCCATGGGGTGCAGCTCGGCGAGCGCCGCGTGGTACTGCTCCGGGTGCATGGGGGTCTTGATCGTGCCCAGGGCGACGGCGTTGGAGCGGATTCCCCGGGAGGCGTACTCGATGGCCAGGGCCTTGGTGGCGGCCTGGAGCCCGCCCTTGGACAGGGAGGCGAGCACGGAGGGCACGCTGGAGTTGGGGTGCTCGACGAGACTCGTCGTGATCTGCACGATGTGCCCGCCGCCCTGTTCGAGCATCTGCGCGATCGCGGGCCGGCTGATGTGGAAGAAGCCGCTGACGTTCACACCCATCACCGCCTCGTAGTCGTCCTCGGTGAACTCGGTGAACGGCTTCGAGATGAAGATCCCGGCGTTGTTGACGAGTGTGTCGATGCGGCCGAACCGCTCCAGGCCCGCCGCGATGACATGGTCGGCGGTGGCACGGTCGGAGATGTCGCCCTGGACGGTGAGGACGTCGGCGTCATCCGACTCCTCGATGCTGCGCGAGGTGGCGACGACGGCGTAGCCCAGCTTGCGGTAGGCGGTGACGAGTCCCGCGCCGATGCCCTGCGATGCGCCGGTGATGACAGCGACCTTCTGACCTTGAGCGTTCATGACGGCCTCTCTTGTGGGAAGCGAGCGGCACTAGCCGACCGGTCATGTAAAACTAGACGACCGGTCGGCAAACGTCAATGCGGGCGCATGGTGCCGGGTCGTGTGATGAGGGCTACAGGAGTCGGACTTGCTTTTTTGTAGACCGGTCGTCTAGCTATTGGAAATAGACCGGTCGGCTACCTCGACCGATCCCTTCGCACTCACCCGATCGCACTCATTTCGACTGCGTTCCTTCGACCGCACTCATCCCAGAACGGAGACCGCGACCATGACCACTCCCGTGAACGTCGCCATCGTCTACTACTCCTCGACCGGCACCATCACCGAGATCGCCAAGGAACTGCGCGATGCCGCGGTCAAGGCCGGCGCCGAAGTCCGCCTGGTCAAGGCGGCGGAACTCGCTCCCTGGGAGGCCATCAAGTCCAATCCGGCCTGGGCCGCCAACCACGCCGCCACGGCCGACATCCCGGAGGCCTCCACGGAGGACATCGAGTGGGCCGACGCGGTCCTGTTCGGCACCGCGACCCGCTTCGGCAACCTCCGCCCAGCTCAAGCAGTTCATGGACACCCTCGGAGGCCTGTGGGCCCAGGGCAAGCTGGCGGACAAGGTCTACAGCGGTTTCACGTCGTCCGCGACCGCTCACGCGGGGCAGGAGACGACCCTCCAGGCGCTGTACACCTCGGTCCACCACTTCGGAGGCATCGTCGTCGCCCCCGGCTTCACCGACCCGGTCAAGTTCGCGGACGGCAACCCCTACGGCACCTCCCACGTCGACGGCCAGGGCACCCAGCCCGTGGGCGAGACCACGCGCGCCGCCGCACGCCACCAGGCGGAGCGCGTCGTGAAGATCGCCGCGAAGCTGAAGGCCGCCGCCTAAGGGGTACGTGAGGGGGCGGTTCTCTCTCGACGCGCAGGTCGGCGCCGCTGTGAGCAACGGCGCCGACCTGCTTCCGTACCCGGGGGGAGGGACTAGATGACCGGTTTGCTTCCGAACTAGTCGAATGGTCGTATACTGAACCCATGGGACGGACCAGCGATGCCAGGAGCAAGATCCTCAATGCCGCGCAGTCTCTGATCGAACTGCGGGGTTACTCGGCACTGGGCGTGGCGGAGATCTGCAAGACGGCCGGTGTGCCCAAGGGCAGCTTCTACTACTTCTTCGAGTCCAAGGAAGCCCTGGCGCTGACCGTGCTCGACGAGCAGTGGACCGCTCAGCGACGCGACTGGGATCGCGCCCTGCGGAGCGACCAGGAGCCCCTGCTGCGACTCCGGCAGCTCTTCGAGGAGACGGCGGCCGCTCAGCGCGCCGGCCAGGCGGCATGCGGGACCGTGTCCGGGTGCATGTTCGGCAACCTCACGCTGGAACTGAGCAACCAGACGGAGCCCATCCGGCAGCGTCTGCAAGAGATCTTCGACGCCCAGGTCGACATGGTCGAAGAGGTGATCGCGGTCGCCCTGGAACGCGGTGACGTGCGGGTCGCCGACCCGCGTGACGCCGCCCGTTCCGTCGTCGCGCAGTTGGAGGGGCAGGTGCTGTTGGCGAAGCTCTACAACAACACCGCCCAGCTCGACGCCCTCTGGCTCAACTGTCTCGCTCTCCTCGGAGCGCAGGATCCCGAGCTGGACGGGGCCGCGGTCTGACAGGTTCGTCCGACTCCACCGGCCGCGGACCCTGGTCCGGGCGAGAGGCGCGCGGTGGGCGGGGCGCGGAGCCCCTGACGGTGGCTCTCAGCCCCCAACGGCACTGACACTCACCCCTCGACCTTCTCGAAGGTCGAGGGGTGAGTGTCAGTTTCGGGGACCGGGCCAGGCGGCGTCACGTGAACTTGACGTCGTCTATGTCGATGGTGACGAGCTCGATGTCACGCACCACCACGCCACCCTCACCGAGCGGGTGCACGCGGCGCCTGGTGGGCACCACGATGCCACCGAACTCCGCGTGGTCGAAGGTGTAGTGCGCGGCCGGTCCGGCGTCGAGGACCTCCGCGGTGTAGTCGTGCCGACGGAGCAGCCCGTCCGCGTCGAAGTAGAAGACCTGCTCCCGGCTGTGCGTGGCGACATCCTCGGGGAACGTGACCTTGAGCCGACTCCACGTCTCGTCCCCCTCGGTCACGGCAGGCAGCTCCTCGGTTCGGAAACCGGGGGAGGCGAAGGTGAACGGGGACGTCAGGTAGGTCCACATCGCGTAGCCGGCGAAGTAGGCGACGTGCAGGTCGTCCCAGGGGGTTTCGAGGGTGTGGCCGGCGAACGCGTCACGAGGCGACCGGCGCTCGGCCTGCACCTCGCCGAAGTCGTTCTCCACGGCCACCCGATCGGCGCTGAACGAGGTGCGAAGCCCCGGCGCGGTGAAGGGGTAGTGGCTCGCGTGCTGTCGCCGTAGATCGACTCGTACGGCGGCACGATCGAAGACGCCCTCCTGGCCCTTCATGGCCCACAGAGCCCCGCCGGAGCGGAAGTCGACCGTGACTGCGTCGTACTGCGTGTAGCGGTCCAGGCCGCCGTGCGCCTCGATGACCTTGGCGGTGAGATCACTCATGGTGCTGCTCCCTGAGAGTGGGTGGAGTGGGGTGGGTCATTGCATCTTCATAATGACCGGTCGTCTTAAAAGGAGCAAGCGATGCCTGTGTGGTGCCGCCCACGTGATAGCCCTCAGCTGGCCGCAACAGGGATTATTCGCCGACCGGTCGTGGGATCGGGTCTGCTAACGTCGAATGTGACCGATCGTCTTACGTGGAGAACTCAGGAGGTCCATCGGTGCCCAGGGCGAGTCTGCGGGAGAACCTCATCGCTGCGGCGGTCGAGCAGTTCCATGCGCGTGGTTACGCGGCCACGGGGGTGAAGGACATCACCGATGCCGCCGGCGCCCCCAAGGGGTCCTTCTACAACCATTTCCCGAGCAAGGAGGCCCTGGCCGTCGTCGCGCTCGACCGGTACGGCGCCACGAGGAGACTGGACGCGCTGCACGACAGGTCGGTCGCACCGCTGACCCGGCTGCGTGAGCACTTCGAGTTTCTCCGCGACGAGAACATCGAGGCGGAGTTCAACCGGGGCTGCCTTGTGGGCGACCTCGCCGTCGAGGTCGCGGATCACAGCGATGCGGTGCGTGCGACGGTCCGCGACGGCTTCCAGGCTTGGACCGACGCCCTCGCCTTCGCCATCACGGACGCCCAGCAGGCGGGGGAGGTGGCGAAGACGCTGGAGGCGTCCACCTTGGCGCGCTTCGTGCTGAGCGCGTGGGAAGGCGCACTGATCAGTGCCCGAGCCGACCGCTCGGCTCGATCGTTCGAGGGGTTCTTCACGGTCGTCTTCGGCGTACTGCTGAGGTGAGCCGTGGGCGGCCGGCTCGGCCGGCTGCTCATCGGGAGGCGCGGTGCGGTGGCGTGCGGCGTGCCGGGTTGCCTGTCGTCCTGTCTGCCGTCCTGCCTCGTGTGCGAGGAAGCGTGAGGAAGCCTGCTGGGGTGCGTAACCTTCTTGACAGGTGACGGATGTCGGTGTGACTATCGATTGCGTCGCTCACCCGGAACGGCTGCCACCCACCGTGGTGCCTCACCGCATGGAGGAGATGTCGAAGTGGCACACGAACCCACGACCGACGAGTCGGCTCAGGAAGTCCGGCGCCTGCGGTTCGGCACGTTGCCGGAGCGCATCCGCCCGGAAGACATGACCGAGGAACAGCCGGCCGTCCCGCACGACCCGACGAGGGAGGCGTACAACGCCGACGAGTGGCTGGTGCGCGTCTGCCTCTGAGTCTCGCGACGAGAACCTGACTGTCCCTCTGCCCAGGAGCCCTTAGTGAAGATCCGGAAAACCCTGACCGCCCTGGTGTCGGTGTCGGCCGCTGTGGTGATCGCCTGCGGGTGCTTCCTGCAGGTGTTCTGACGCCCGATCACGCCGACGGGTCCGGGTCTGTCCGCCTAGGACTTGTCCGGGCGATCAAGTTCGCAGCCGGATGATCAGTGCTGCCGCATGCCGATGAGTGCGCGCGATGGTGGAATCGACAGCGATGTGCCAGTCGATCTCACCTGCCGCGTCGGCTGCGGCCTGGACCTGTTGGAGCAGTCGCTCCCACGTTCCGTCGGCCGACCACAGCCGGTGGCGCTCACCCTGCTCCATGTCCACATCAACGCCCCGGACGCGGAACAGTCACATGATCGACCTGGCGCGGCAGCCCGAGTGGGACTACTCCTGTCGCGGGCCGATGATTGACTGCCCGATCTGCCCTGCCAGCCAGGAGGCGTGTCGTTCCTCAGCCTCCTGGTCGCTACTCCTGCGGAGCACGTGGACGAGCACGGTGTGGTCACCGGAGCGCTCGCCGAGATCTGAGGCGCGGCAGTTGAACAGCAAGGACACCCTGGCATTGTTGGCTTCGCCGTGGATGCCGCTGTCTGGAACGTGAGGCCATACCAGGCCGGACCACCAGATCTCGCCGATGTTCGATCCCACCAAGGCAGCGAACTCCTCCTCGACGCTGCCCACGGGTCGGTATTGCATCGATGCCCAGAGCGGCAGGTGCGCTGAGAGGAAGTCCGGATCACTCGAGAGCTTGGGCGCGTGGACACCACCGTGCAAACCCGTCGGGTCACTAAGGGTCCTGCGCCCAGTCCCCGACGACCTCCTTCCGGAACCAGGCATCCGGCAGCGCCTCGCGGATCCGCAACACTTCCGGGACGGTGCACAGCTCGACGTCCACCGACACCTCTGCGCACTGCCAGTCACCCACTGCGACAAGCTGACGCGCCACGCGCAGAGCCAGCACCGCGTCGGTGGTACGGAAGACCGGGTACGCGATGGGCTTGGACATGCAAGCACCTTGCCACACCCGGCAAGAGAGGAAGATCAATTTCTCTGCGGGGCAGCCGGAAGCGCACCATCACGTCACGTGATCGACAGGACAGGTCCTAGAAGGGCATCTCGAGGGGCATGTCGACGACGACGTTCTTGCCCCGGCCGTTCGGGAAGCTGTTCCACACCCCGCCCAACGCGTCGACGATCAGCAGACCGCGGCCGTGCTCCGCCTCGGCGTTGTCCTCCTCGGACAGCGCCAGAGGCGACGGCACCGGAGGATTGCTCCGCGAGTCCCGCACCTCCAGCCGGACATGGTCGTCGAACGCCCGAAGCCGGACGTCGACGTCACTGCCCGCGTGGATGAGCGCGTTGGTCACCATTTCGGAGGCGATCAGCTGGAGCGAGTCCGACAGGTCCGGCAGACCCCAGGTGTGCAGCCGGTCGTCGACGAAGGCGCGTGCGGCCCCGGCGCCCTGTAGGTCGCCACGCTGGATGACCAGGCCTCCGGCCCGCGGCGCGGCCTCGCTGCCCGCGCGCCCGGCGCCCTCGTACCGGGCCATGAGCAGTACGGCGTCGTCACGGCGCTGCTGAGGATGCGACACGTCGGCGGAGATGTGGTCGGCCAGCTGCTCCAGATCCGAACCCGTCGCGGCGACTCCGGAACCGAGCAGCTCCCGCGCGCGTTCTTCCGGGGTCGTCGCGTCCCAGTCGACCAGGCCGTTGGAGTAGAGCATGAGGATGCTTCCGGCCTCCACCCTGTGCTCCCGCCCCTGGCAGGCCCCGTCGATCGCCACACCGAGCGGCACGTTCGCGGGCGCCTCCAGAGCGCCGACACTCCCGTCGGCACGGCGGACCAGCGGGCTTGGATGCCCCGCCAAAGCCAGCTGAGCGGTGCCGTCACCGGTGTCCAGGACGACGACGCAGCAGGTCACGGTGAGTTCCGTACCCGACGTGATGAGCAGCCGGCCGACCCGGTCGATCACCGTGGCGGGCGGATGATCCTCGCTCGCGTAGGCGGCCACCGCCGTGCGCACCTGGCCCATGACCGCGGCGCTCTCCATGGAGTGACCCTCGACGTCCCCGACGACCAGCGCCATGCGCTCGCCCGGGAGCGGGATGACGTCGTACCAGTCTCCGCCCACCTTGGACGTCGCCGTGGCCGGCCAGTAGCGTGCCGCGGTGGTCAGGCGGGGCAGCTCGGGGAGGGTGGAGGGCAGACGCGTCCTTTGCAGGCACTCGGCGACCTCGCGTTGCCGTGAGCCGAGTTCCACCCGCTCGACGGCCGCACCGAGAGACTGCGCCATCATGCCGAGGATCGCCCGCTCCTCCGTCGAGAAGGCGCGCACGTCCGGGAACGACAGACAGCACACGCCGATGACGGTCTGCTGCTCACCGGCCGCGAGATCACCGAACCGGGTGCTCGCGGGCAGTGGCAGGTGGGCCTCGGTATGCGGCCGGCCGTCGGGCCGACCCGAATCGACGGCCGGTGGACCGGACGCGGCAAGGAACTGCGGGAGCCCGTGGAGCGCCTCGGTGACCGGGGACCTGGTGTCGGTTCTGGCGCCGTGGAGGTGGCGGACCAGGCCGGACGAGGCGCCGCTGTGCCCCAGCACCCACAGATGCCCCTGGTCCGCCGTCACCAGGGCGAGGGCTCGGGCGCCGAAGGGCGCCATGAGGCACCGCTGGGCGGCTTCGACGATGTCGTCCGGCGTCGTGGCGCGATTGAGCAGCTCGGTCAGACGGCGCACCGGGTACATCATGCTGGTGCCCGCGGACCCGGGCGCGCCGGGCACCCCCCAGCCGGGGGTGTGCCCGCCCAGGTCCGTTCCCGGCCAGATCGGTACGAGAGCGGGCATGGGGCCGGCCGTGACAGCCGTACCGCGCCCGGCGAGTTCGGCGAGAGCGGTGCCGAGTCGGTCCCCGGCACGCTGCAACCGCTCCCGCTCCGCCGGCCCGAACGCTTCGGGGGTCTGCGGGCAGAGGACGGACATGGTGCCGAACCGCCGGCCGTCCGACGCGATCGGGACGGACAGGGCGGTGTACGGGTGGGGGAGCGCGTGCTCACCTCCCGTGTTGGTGGTGTCGGCCGGGGTCGACACGGCCGCTTCGCCGGAGGCCAGGGCGCGCGCGCAGGTGCCGCCCGAGTCCAGGCGTACCTGTCCCGGCACCATGAAGAGGGACGGTGGAGTGCCGCCTGTCAGCGCCAGTTCCAGCCGGGTGCCGTCACTGTTCAGCAGGTGAACGGCGGCCGCGACGGCGCAGAGGTCGCCCATCGCCTGACGCGCGGCCCCGTGCAGGACGGCCGCGAGATCCTCGTCCTCGATCCCCGGGGACCTGCTCGACTGGGCGCTGTGTGGACGGCTGGTGGTCACAGAAGGTCGCCTCCAGCAGCAGGATAGGCCCGCCGCCGGAGGATGGCCTGCCGTGCGGTCGCTACGTGGTCGCCATGGCGGCGATCGCGCTCGGCCCGTCGCGAACGTCCGCGGAGTCAGAGCGTGCGGCTTCTCGCGGCGAGGTCCGATGCGGCCTGCTCCAGCGCTGCCTGGTGCCCGAACAGGCCGGGAAGGCCGCCGGTGTGGAGGAAGACCGTGCGACGGCCGGGAACGATGTGACCGTCCCGCACCGCTGCGATCAGGCCGGCCATGGCCCGCCCGGTGTAGACGGGGTCGAGTACGAGACCCTCCGTGCGGGCCGTCCGGTTCAGGGCGGCCACGACCGGTTCGGTCAGCGCGCCGTAGCCTTCGCCGACCTGGTCCAGCCGCAGCCGCAGCGAACCGGGAGGGTGAGCCGTTCCGGACAGGTCCGAGAGGAACGCGGCCACGACGTCCGCCGGATCGGTCACGGCGCCGCAGTGCACGCCGAGGACCCGTTCGGCGCCCAGCGCGTGGACCAGGCCGGCCATGGTGCCGCCGGAACCCAGCGCCACCACCACGGTGTCCAGGTCCGGAGCCTGGACCAGCAACTCGCGTCCGCACTCGACGTAGCCGCCGGCGCCGAGCGCGCTGGAACCTCCGAAGGGGATCAGCGCCGGTACGCCGCCGTCGGCCCGCAGTCGCGCGGCCACGTCCTCGGCGGCGGCGCGGAGTGCGTCGCCAGTGAGGTCACCGGCCCAGACGACGGTGGCCCCGAACAAGGCGTCCAGCGCGAGGTTGCCGTGAGCCGACGCACCGGGCCTGCCCGCCAGCACCAGCACGGTACGCAGCCCCAGGCGAGCGCCCGCGGCGGCGGTCAGCCGGGCGTGATTGCTCTGCGGGGCGCCGGTGGTCACGAGGTGGGTCGCGCCCTCGGCGAGGGCTGACCCGCACAGCCACTCCAGCTTGCGGGTCTTGTTGCCGCCGCCGCCCATCCCGGTGAGGTCGTCGCGCTTGATCCACAGATCGTCCGCACCGAGGCCGAGTTCCTGGGCGAGTCGCGGCATGGGCTCCAGCGGGGTGGGCCAGGTGCCGAGCGTCACGGGCCGGGGGCCGTCGCTTGGGAAGGTCATGATCACATGATCGCACCCGGCGACTGACGTGTGCCGTTTCGTCGTCGGCGCGAGAACCGTGCGGCGCCGATCGGCCGGGGGGACCGGCTCAGGTCGCCACCTTCTGAAGGGCCGCGGCCAGCTTCTTGAGGTCCAGGCCGGCCAGATGGTCGAGGAAATACCGGCGCACGGCGGCCAGATTGGTCGGCCACGCCTCCTCCAGCCGCCGGAAGCCTGCGTCCGTGAGGGCCGCGTTCCAGCCGCGAGCGTCCTCAGCACACCGGACCCGCTGCACGAAGCCCTGGCTCTCCAGCCGGTGCACGACACGCGTGGTGCCGCTCAGCGACATCTCGCAGGCCTCGGCGAGGTCGCTCATACGCAGTTGCCGACCGGGTGCTTCGGAGAGGTGCATGAGGGCCAGGTACTCGGTGTTGGGCAGCTGCTGCTCCCGCACCATGTCGGCGTCGATGGCGCGCGGCAGCGCGTGAATCAGACGCGGAAGGGCCCGGACGACGGCCTCTTCCTCCGGGGTGAGGGGCTTCCGTCCAGCTGGGGCCGGGGCTGGCTTCGCGGTCGGCATGGCGTCAATGCTTGCACGGCGAAGGAAACGAGGCAAAGTTGCTGTGCGAAGCAACAGGTTGAAGCGATGACAGTACGAGGTGAGAAGTCCGACGCGCGAGCAGTCCGAGGCGAGCAGCCCGAAGCAAGCAATCCGAAGCGAGCAGCCCGACGCGAGCGGTCCGAAGTGCCAACAGCCCGGCCGGGCTCGCCGAGCACGCACGCACGCCTACGCCGGATCCCTCACACTCCGGACGCCAATCGGTCGAGGATCCGCCCGGCGGGCTCCGCGGTCGCGTGGCGGTACCCCGTCCCGGCCCACAGATTGATCCGCTCCACATCGCTCGCCGCCGTCGCGGCGCCGCGCATCGGGCTGGTCAGATGGTGCAGGGCCGGGTAGCCGTACGGCGCCAGTTCGCCGTACCGGTCGACGAAGTCGTTGCGCAGTGCCCGCGCGGGGCGGCCGGTGAACGCCCGTGTCACCACGGTTCCACGGCGTTCCGGGTCAGTGAGCGCCGCCCGGTGGGGAGCCGAGGTCCCCGCCTCGTCGGCACGCAGCAGAACGGTGCCGACCATCACCGCGCCGGCACCGCTCGACAGCGCCTCGGTCACCTCCTTCGGCGTCGCGATGCCCCCAGCGGCGACCAGTGGCACGGACACGTCGCTCCGTACGGCTCTCAGCAACTCGGGCAGCGGCATCGCGGGCGACGGGTGCTGTGGTGACCACGTGCCTGAATGGCCACCCGCGTCCGAACTCTGTACCGCGAGTACGTCCACACCCGCCTCCGCCGCGGCGCGCGCCTCCGCCGGTGAGGTGACCGTCTGGACGACCAGCGTGCCGGCCGCGCGCAGGGACGCGATGACGGCCGGTTCCGGAAGGCCGAAGGTGAAGCTCACCACGGGAACGGGAGAGGAGAGCAGGAGATCGAGCTTGTCCGTCCAGTGGTCGTCGTCCTCCACGATCAGGGCCCGCTCGGTGTCGAGACCGTACGTCTCGGCCTCCGGTGCGATGGCACGGGCGTAGGCGCGGAAGTCCACGGGATCCACCGGCACTCGTCCGGGAACGAACAGGTTGACTCCGAATGCGCCGATGCCTGCCGTGCGGACGTGAGCGATCTGGGCTTCCAGCGCTTCGGAAGTCTTGTATCCGGCGGCGAGGAAGCCGAGGCTGCCCGCACGGGCCGCCGAGACGACCAGTTCGGGGGTGGTCGGGCTGCCCGCCATCGGCGCCGCGAGCACCGGTGTCTGCACCCCGAGGTCGGTGAGCGGCGACAACATCAGAATTTTCCCTTCAGGCACATCGACCAAGACCATCGATCACGAACATCGATCAGGAACATCGATCAGGAACGTCGACACGGCCGCCGGAGTCCGGTGCGTGCCCGTGGCTCGCCATCGGTCCGTCCGTTGTCCGGATGCGCATGACCTCACCCTGCACCGGTGGCCGAGAGGGTTCCACGACCGACTCCCTCTCAGCTGTAGGCGTGGCCTCTCAGTGCGGGCAGGTGGCCCCACGCTTGCTTACGAGTGGCTTCCGACCTGGCGACCGAGGTCGAGCTCGACGCCGTCCGGGCGCTGGAGACCGGCGTCGAAGAGCCGCTTGACGCGGGCGGCGTTCTCGGGCCGGCCGGAGGTGCGGAAGAAGGCCGCCAGCGCCATGCCGAACTCCTCGACAGGAGGCTGGGCCACCGCGTCGACGAGCGCCTTGGTCTCCTGGACCGCCACCTTGTCGAAGCCGGCGATCCTGCGGGCGAAGTCGTCGACGAACCGCTCCAGTTCCCCTTCCGGCAGGACGCGGTTGACGTAGCCGTACTCCGCTGCGAGGTCGGCGGGGAAGTCGTCGGCGCCCAGCAGGATCTCCAGCGCGCGCCCTCGGCCCAGCAGGCGGGGCAGCCGTCCGGTGGGGTTGCCTCCGGGCACCGACCCGACGCCGACCTCGAACTGCCCGAGGACGGCGCCCGGTCCGGCGAAGCGGATGTCGGTCGCCAGGACGAACTCGCTGCCCGCGCCACGGGCCCGGCCGTTGATCTCGCTGATGGTGACGGCGGGCACCCTTCCGAGCCGGTACAGGTTGTCGGCGAAGGGGTGCAGTCCGGAGACGGCCGGCTTCATGGCGGCCACACGCGAGCGGTCGGACAGCATGTCCCAGTGGGCCATGAAGAAGTCCGGGTTGGCGCTCCGGAAGACGACGACCGTGAGGTCGGGGGCCTCCTCGATACGGGTGATCAGCTCCGCGAGCTGCTCGATGGTGTCGGGGTCGATCAAGTTGATGTCTCCGTTGGAGAAGGTCACCTTCCAGTAGGAGGGAGTGACTTCCTGGACGGCGAACTGCTCGGCGAACTGCTCGTCGGTGCTCATGCGTTGCTCCTGTGTGAGCGGGAGAGGGGAGAGGGGAGAGGGGAGAGGGGAGAGGGGGAGCGGGCCCGAGGCCGGCGACCTTGCGCAGGGGCGCTTCCGAGGGGAGCCGCCGTGATCTCTGCCAGGCAGGCCTGAAACCTGATTTCCAATCTAGCACCTGAGTTGGAAAATCGGTCTCAGCCATAGACTGGACGCATGCAGAAGAAGAGCCTCCGGTCCCCAGCGGCCGGCACGCGTTGTTCGATCGGCCGCTCCCTCGAAGTGATCGGCGACCGCTGGAGCCTGCTGATACTGCGCGAGGCGCTCCAGGGGGCGACCCGGTTCTCCGACTTCAAGGAGCGTCTGCATGTGGCGAGCGACGTCCTCACCCAGCGGCTAGGTGTCCTGGTGGACGGGGGAGTACTGGACAAGCGGCCCTACCGCGAGGCGGGCAGCCGTCCGCGGATGGCCTACCACCTGACGCCCGCCGGGCGTGACCTCATGGTGGTCCTCGGTGCCCTCCAGCAGTGGGGCGACCACTACCGCCCGCACCCTGACGGGCCGCTGGTGGGCCGCGCCAGCAGGACGAGCGGCCGGCCTCTGCATGTCGCCTTCGTCGACGACGAAGGAAGGGAGGCGCCGCTCGATGACGTCGACCTGGGCGGGCCGGTCGCTACGCCTTGACCGCATGCCCGCGCTGCGGGCCTAGGTGGCGGAGGTCCTGCGGGCAGGCGGGGCACCCCTCGCCACTTACTTGACCCGTCAAGTAAATGCCCTGTACCTTCCGTGGGAAGTTGCTTGTCGAAGCAAGCATTTATCGTCGCTTCACGCTACGGAAGGTCCACCATGACCAAGATCGGAATCATCATCGGCAGCACGCGACCGGGTCGCAACGGCGGGGCGGTGGCCAGCTGGGTGCACGAGGTCGCCTCCCAGCGCACCGACGCCCAGTTCGAGCTCGTCGATCTGCTGGACTACAAGCTCCCCGTCCTCGACGAGGCGTACCCGGCGTCCCTCGGCAACTACACCCAGCCCCACACCCAGGCCTGGGCGGAGAAGATCGCGTCGCTGGACGGCTTCATCTTCGTGACGCCGGAGTACAACCGCTCCGTGCCGGGCGCGCTGAAGAACGCCATCGACTTCCTGTACGCCGAGTGGAACAACAAGGCCGTCGGCTTCGTCAGCTACGGCTCGGTCGGCGGCACCCGTGCCGTGGAGCACCTGCGCGGCATAGCGGGAGAGCTTCAGATGGCCGACGTCCGCTCCCAGGTGGCCCTCTCCCTCTTCACCGACTTCGAGAACTTCACCACCTTCAAGCCGGCCGACGTCCAGCGCGACACCCTCGTGACCACCCTGGACCAGGTCGTCGCCTGGTCCAGGGCTCTGGCTCCGCTGCGCGCCAACTGAGAAACGCGACCGAGAACCGCAGCTGAGGACAGCGACGGAGAACAGCGACCTGGCCCAGGTCGCCGGATCCGTCGGGGCCGACCTCGCCTCGCGCGCGGCCGGCCCCGACGGCCGTCCCGTCGACACCTTGCCGACGGCACGGCGCGCACCTCCTGGTTCGCGAATCAGTACGCGAACGTCGGCTCGCCCGGCCCGGACCAGTCACCGCTCATGGCCGGCCCGGACCGATCACCGCTCATACCCGGCCCGGACCGGTCACCGCTCAACTCCGCTCCCTCAGCACCAGCACCGCCCCCGCCGCCAGTACCGACAGCCCGGCCCCCGCGGCGATCGCGACGTCAGTTCCGTCGCCCAGTCCGCCGCTCGACGAGGTGACCACGGCGATCGCGAGCGCCACCCCCGCGCAGGAACCGATGTATCGCAGGGTCTGCTGGGCGCCGGAGCCCATCGCCGCCCTGGCGGCCGGAACCGACTCGACCGCCAGCAGCGGCAGCGCTGCGTTGAGCAGGCCGCTGCCGACGCCGCTGATGATCAGGCCGGGCAGCAGGCGCTGCCAGGAGCCGGCGTTGATGGCGCCGAGCATGGTCAGCGCACCGGCCGCGTGCAGGAGGAAACCGAGGGCCAGTTGGTGACGCGGCGGCATGCGGCCCGCCAGCCGCTTGCCCTGGAGGGCCACGCCGAAGGAGAGGCCCGACCAGAGCAGGAACAGCCACGCCGTCCCGAGCGGGGACAGGCCGAGGGTCTGCTGCAGGACGAACGGCAGGAAGCTGAAGAGGCCGATCACCGCGAGGCCCGTGAACAGGCCGCCGGCCGACGACGCCAGGAAGCCGGGGCGGCGCAGCAGGCCCAGCTCGATCATCGGGTTCTTCGCGCGGCGTTCCACGAGTACGAAGAGGACGACCAGCACCGCGGCCACGAGCGCCAGCAGGCCCACCGGGGCGCGCAGCCAGCCGTCACGGCCAAGGGTCAGTGCGGCGACCAGGGCGACCAGGGCCAGACCGAAGGTCAGCGCGCCGAGGATGTCGGGCCGTCCGTCCCTGGGGGAGCGGGACTCCGACAGCATGCGCGCCGACAGGGCCGCCACGACCAGGACCGCCGCGCCCAGGACGCCGTATGCCACTCGCCAGCTCGGTATCGCGCCCACCACCAGCGGGCCGACCGCGATGCCGCCGCTGACGAAGGCGCCCCAGACGCCCGTGGCGTGCAGCCGGCCGCGTGGACTGGGAAAGGCGTGCACCAGAAGTCCCAGGCTGCTGGCGAGGATTGCCGCGCCGGCCGCGCCCTGCGCGATACGGGCCAGCGTGAACAGCAGCGTGGAGGAGGCCAGCGCGCCCAGCGCCGTGGTGACGCCGAGAGTGAGCGTGCCGATGAGAAAGATCCGGCGGCGGCCGTAGTCGTCGGCGAGACTGCCCGCGACCAGCAGGAGGGCGGCCAGACCCAGGGGTGTGCCGTTGATGAGCCACGCCTGCGCGGAGAGCGGGGTGTGGAGGGCCGCGGCGGTGTCGGGGAGCGTGACGAGCGGTGCCGTGTACGTCATCAGCGTCACGGCTGTCGCCGCGCTGGTCAGGGCCAGGGTGGCACGCGGTCGGGCAGCCGCTTGGACGGGTGCCGGCGCGCCGGTCGCCGCTGTCTGTGCTGGTGTGCCCAGGGACATGGGGGCCGCCTCCGAAGGCTTGCGGTGAAGGTTCGGTCATTGAACTCACTGGCCCGTCACCCTAGCGGCCGGCATTGTGCTCCGGATCGTGCCGTGCGGTGTGAGTTCAATCACCGAACCCAGTTGATACGGTGACGGTATGGCCCTGGGCAAGGACTACGCGACGCAAGAGTGCTCCCTGGCGCACGCGCTGGAGATCGTCGGCGAGCGGTGGACGCTGCTCGTCGTCCGGGACGCGCTCTTCGGCGTCCGCCGCTACAACGACTTCCTCGTTCACCTCGGCATCCCGCGCGCCGTGCTCTCCGCCCGGCTGCAGAAACTCACGGAGCACGGTCTCCTCGAGAAGCAGCGGTACCAGCAGTCCCCGCCGCGCGACGAGTACGTGATCACGGCGCGCGGCATCGCACTGTGGCCCGCCCTGCGCGCGCTCGGCCTGTGGGCCCGCGAGCACGTCACGGAGACCCGGCTGCGCTACTTCCGGCACGCCGACTGCGGAACCGAACTGGGGCCGTACGGGGAGTGCTCGGCCTGCGCCGTCGTCGTCCCCGTACGCGACGTGCTGATGGAACCGGGCCCCGGACTGGACCCCGATCCGGCGGATCCGGTCAGCCGGGCCCTGCTCAAGCCGAAGAGGCTGCTGGAGCCCATCTCCGTCTGAGCCGGCCGCACGTGACGCGCATCACAGCCCTTGAAGGCGCGTCCCAGCCATCGGATCGGAATCAGACAGATCTGTCTAGTGTTGACGAGGTCACTTCCACCCAGCCCTGGAGAGTGACCCATGAGCTCCCTGTCCACCGCGCATCCGACCGCCGCCCGGGCCGGCTCCGCCAGGCGGTCCCCGGCACGGACCGCCAGACACCGTCGGACTCTCGGCCCCGTCGCCTCCATCGGACTGCTCGCCTCGATCCTCGTGTCGCTGCTGGCCGCCTCCAGCGCCCCGACCCCGCTCTACGCCGTCTACCAGCAGCACTGGGGCTTCTCCCCGATCACCACCACCGTCGTCTTCGGTGTCTACGCGGTGGCCGTGCTGGTCTCCCTCCTGGTCCTCGGCAAGATCTCCGACCATGTGGGCCGACGGCCGGTCCTGCTGGCCGCTCTGGCCGGGCAGGCCGTCGCGATGGTCGTCTTCGACGTCGCCGACGGAGTGGGCGCCCTGCTGGCCGCCCGCGTCCTGCAAGGCGTGAGCACCGGGGCGGCGGTCGGCGCGCTCGGCGCGGGCATGCTCGACATCGACCCGCGAAGAGGCGGCTTCCTGAACTCCCTCGCGCCCACGATCGGCACCGCCGCGGGCGCCCTGGTCTCAGCCCTGATCGTGCAGTACCTGCCGGCCCCCACCCACCTCGTCTACCTCGTCCTGCTCGGGGTGTTCGCCCTCCAGGCGGTGGGCGTCCTCGCCCTGCGTGAGACGGTGAGCCGCAAGCCGGGCGCGCTGGCCAGCCTGTCCCCGGAGTTCAGGCTCCCCGGGTCCGCGCGCGGCTCGGTGGCCATCGCCGCTCCCGTGCTCTTCGCGGTGTGGGCGCTGGCCGGTCTCTACGGCGCCCTGGGCCCGGCCATCACCCGGACCCTGGTGGACTCCACCTCCGTCGTCTGGGGCGGACTCTCACTGTTCGTGCTCGCCGCTTCCGCGGGCCTGGCCGTCGTGGCGCTGCGCCGCACCGAGACGCGCACGGTCATGCTGCTGGGCGCCGGGAGCCTGATCGTCGGCGTGGTGATCACCTTGGCGTCCATCGCGTCGGACACCGGCGGCGTCCTTCCCGCGACGGGATTCTTCCTGGGCGGCGCGATATCCGGATTCGGTTTCGGCAGCGGGTTCCAGGGCGGCATCCGCATGGTGGTGCCGAACGCCGAGCCGCACGAGCGGTCCGGCGTGCTGTCCCTCCTGTACGTCGTGTGCTACCTCGGCTTCGGCCTGCCCGCCGTGATCGCGGGTGTGCTGGTGGTGCACGGCGGCGGACTGGTGCGGACCGCCAATGAGTACGGCATCGCCGTCATCGCGCTGGCCGTCGCCGCCCTGGCCGGTCTGCTCCTCAGCGGCCGACGTACCGCACGGACGAGTGGCTGAGAGAGTCGACGGCGATAGACTGAACAGATCTGTCTGAAAGGTGAGTGTCATGGCTACGGGAGCGGCGAAGAAGCCGTCGGCACGTGAGCGTCTGCTCGACGCCGCGAACGAACTCTTCTACAGCGAGGGTGTGCAGAGCGTCGGCATCGACCGCGTCATCGAGCAGGCCGGCGTCGCGAAGGCGTCCCTCTACAACACCTTCGGCAGCAAGGAAGAACTGGTCACCGCCTATCTGGACCTCCGCGACACCCGTATCAGGGAGCGGATCACCCGCACCCTGACCCGCTTCCGGACGCCGCGCGAACAGCTGCTCGGAGTCTTCGACGCCCAGGGCGAGATGTTCACCGACCCCCACTACAACGGCTGCCCCTTCGCACGGGCCACCGCGGAGGTCCCTGCGGACAGCAGGATCAGCCGCGCAGCCGACCAATACCGCACCTGGGTGCGCGGCCTCTTCAGCGACCTTGCCGCACAGGCCGGATACGCCGACCCCGAGGAACTGGCCCGTCGGCTGCACCTGCTCTACGACGGTGCCCAGCAGGCTGCTCGGATGGACCAGGACCCCTCGGCCGCCACCACCGCGCGCGCCGCCGCGGCCGTCCTGCTCGACGCGGCGCCACGCGTGACCGAGGCAGCGGCATGACCGCGCCGCGCGAACGGCCCGATCCGGCGCGGATACGTCAGGACTGCCCGGCCCCGCTCTCCCGCGGCGTCGGCCGAACGAGCGTGTACATCACCGACCGCTTCGCCTTGTGACGCCGGATCATGCCCTTGGCCACCAGGGACTCCAAGGTGTTGCGGACCACCTGAGGTGTCGGGGACCGGTCCGGGTGCCGTTCCAGCAGCTCGTCCCGGAGTTCCTTCGCCGGGCGTGGCTCGTCGTACGCAGCGAGCAACTGCACCAGCAGCTCGCCGAGCAGTGGCCCAGGCCTGCTGCGCGCGGTGTCGGAGGCGCCGGGGGTCCGCTGCGGTGGTGGCGGCGGCCGGTCGTCCGACGGCTCCGGGAATCGCTCCGTGAGGCTCAGGATGTCGGACAGGAGCGCTTCCTCCTGCTTCAACACCTTTATCTGCGCGAGCAGTTCCTGCTGCCGACGGCGGTTCTCCCGCAGATCCGCGGCGGCTTGCTCGACGTACCGCGACCGGAGTGTGGAGGCTGGTTCGCTGGCCACAACCGTTCACTCCTCGATGGGGTGACGTTACGCGGGCCATGATGCCACACGTTTCAAACGGACCCGGGACATCCGTGGTGTGTGAGGCAGCCCAGCACGCATACGTACCTTCAGTACACGTGTTCCGTAGGTGTGCTCAGTCGCCGGAGGCGATGCGCTCCAGGACCTTCGCGGCGGCAGCGACGTCACAGCCCTCCAGACGGGAGAAGATGTGTCGGCGCACACTCGCGAGATTGGTGGGCCACGCCTGCTTCAAGCAGGTCCAACCACTGCTGGTGAGGACCGCGAGCCAGGCCCGTCCGTCGTCCGGGCACCGTTCGCGGAGCACGAGCGACTGCGCCTCCAGGCGCTTCACGACTCGGGTCACGCCACTCAGGGACAACCCGCAGGCATTGGCGAGATCGCTCATCCGCATATGGTTCTGCGGCGCCTCGGACAAGTGGACCAGCACCATGTACTCGCTGCTGGTGATCGGCTGATCCGCGGCCATGTCGGCGTCGACGACACGCGGCAGGTACGCCATGACCCGGCCCAGAGCGCGGAGGAATGCTTCCTCGTCCTTGTTGAGGGGCTTGATCGCCGTCGTGTCTGCCATGCGCACAGTGTATTGGCCACAACCGACCGCTTGTCCGGTGCCTCATGAGATCCCCACGGCGGTGCGCCGACGGGAGACGGTGTGGGTGGGCGCGATGTGACAGCCGTTCGACCTGGGGCTTTGCCTTCTCGCTCATCACCGGCCAGAATGGTGACGTGACTCATGCATTTCCCTGCGGGACGCTCTTCCTCGACTTCGTCGGAACGCTGCGCGCACGCCGCAACGAGGCGCCGACGGAAATGCTCTCACGCCCCGAGTCGCTGGACGACTGGTTCGTGGAGTCCGGCATGCTCGACGAGGCGCCCGGCGCCGACGAGGCCGACGTCGCGACGGCCGTGGATCTGCGGGAGGCCATCTACGCCGTGGTCGCGGCGCACCTGGCCGGCGAACCCCTGCCCGCCGCCCCGCTCGCCGAGGTGAACCGGCAGGCGGCCGGCCTGCCGGTGCGGGTGCAGCTCGGCGCCGACGGTACACGCCGCCGCACCGGTTCCGTCGCCCAGGGACTCGTCGTCCTGGCCCGGGAGACCGTGGAGATCCTGGGCGGAGTCGAGGGCGCGCTGCTCCGCGAATGCTCCCGCCCCGAGTGCACCCAGGTCTACCTCGACCGGTCGCGCGGCCCCCGGCGGGAGTGGTGCTCCATGAAGACCTGCGGCAACCGCGTCAAGGCCGCCGCCTACCGGGCCCGCCGGCAGAGCAGGACGAGCTGAGGCGGTTCGCTTCCCGCGAGGTCACGGGTGTGCGTCTGTCCGCGTGCGGAGGGCCGCTGCCCGGGAACTGCGAGCAGCGGCCCTCCGCTCCCTCCGGAGCCCGGCGACGAGCGGTGAACGGTCGGGGGACCGGCTGTCGCCAGGCCCGGCGGTCAGTGACCGGCGCTCTGGCCGCCGTCGACGTGCAGCACCTCGCCGGTGACGAACGGCGCGTTCTCCAGGTAGAGCACCGCGTCCGTGATGTCGCCGATCTCGCCCATCCGGCCGACCGGGTGCAGAGCGGCGAACGTGTCGAAGTGCTCCTCCGAGTGCATCGGCGTCTTGATGACACCCAGCGCGACGGCGTTGCTGCGGATGCCCCGGGTCGCGTACTCGATGGCCAGCGCCTTCGTGGCCGCCTGGAGGCCGCCCTTGGTGAGGGAGGCGAGCACCGACGGCACCGCGGAGAGGGCGTGGTCGACCAGGCTTGTGGTGATCTGGACGACATGGCCGCCGCCCTGGCGCAGCATCTGCTCGACGGCGAGCTGGGTGATGCGGAAGAACCCGCTCAGGTTGACGCCGGTGACCGCGTCGAAGTCCTCCGGCGTGTAGTCGGTGAACGGCTTGGCGACGAAGATGCCGGCGTTGTTGATCAGGGTGTCGATACGGCCGAACCGCTCGATCGCGGCGGCGGCGACGCGCTCGGCCGTGGCCGGGTCGGCGATGTCGCCCTGGACGGTCACGACATCGAGGTCGTCGGAGGGAGCGATGGTCCGAGAGGTGGCGACCACGGCGTAGCCGAGCTTGCGGTACGCCTCGACGAGACCGGCCCCGATGCCCTGGGACGCACCGGTGATGACGGCGACCTTTGTGGCGGAGGTGTTCATGAGTGACCTCTTCGTTTTCGGTGTCACGAGTGACGGTGGTGGTTCCGACCGGTCCGTGTCGGACGGTCATGGGTGACAACCAGACGACCAGTCGCCTAATTTCTCGGGCTTCCCCCGGCCGTCTGCCCCGACAGCTGCCTGACCTGCGGTAAGAGGCTGGGCCTACCAGGTGGGAGCGAACACGTCATGAGAGGACCGCGGCTGCGCCGGCGCCCCGCCGCTCTAGCATGGCCTCCGTGGAATTGCGTCAGGTGCGGTACTTCGTCGCCGTGGCGGAGGAGCTGAACTTCGGGAGGGCGGCGGACCGGCTGCTGATCGCCGGCCCTTCGCTGTCCCAGCAGATCAAGGCGCTGGAACGCGATCTCGGCGTGCGGCTCTTCGACCGCGACCGACGCTCGGTCTCCCTCACAGCCGCGGGCGAGGCGCTGCTGCCGCACGCCCGAGACCTGCTGGAGCGCGCCGACGACCTGAGGAGTCGCGCCGCCCGGATCGCCGGCTCGGAACCGGTCCGGCTCGGCTACGTCAACTGGCTGCCACCGGACCTGACCGCCCTGACCTCCACGGTGGCGCAGGTGCACGTCGACGCCTGGGTCGCGCCCTCGCACACCCAGGCCGCGCGGGTCGCGGACGGCAGCCTCGATCTCGCGGTGTGCTGGATCCGCGGACAGGACCTGGACGAACGCGGGCTCCACGCCCGGCTCATCGGAGCCGACCGCCTGTACGCGGTCTCCACGCTCTCCGCGGTCTCCTCGGTGTCTGCGGTCTCCTCGGTTCCCGCGGGACGCCAGGCCGACGAGGTCCGCGCCCGTGACGTCGTCGCCCTCGTGGACCGCGACGTGACGACATGGTCCTCCTGGAATGCCTACGCCGAGCGGCTGGCCCAGGACACCGGCGCCCGGGCGGTGCGCATCTCCGACGGCGGTATCACCGGGCCGGCCTTCTTCGACCACGTACGCCGTTCACGCCGCCCGATCCTCAACTGCCCCAAGGCACAGACGACTCCGCTGCCGCCGGACCTGGTCGCCCGCCCCGTGGCCGGGCCCAAGGTGTACTGGACGTGGTCGCTGGTGTGGCGGCGCGGTGAGACACGCGCGGCCGTGCTGAACACCGTGGACGCCCTCACCGCCCAGGTCGGCGATCTCGGCCTGAACGATCCGGACGTGTGGCTCCCCGACGACGACCCGCACCGGAGCTGACCGGTCCGCGCGTCGTCGGGTACGACGCGCGGACCCGGCCCGCCGGAGAGCGTCCGCTCGTAGTCTCACGGCTCGCCCGGTGGCAGCACCTCGGTGAGGGGCGGCAGTGAGCCACCACCACCTACAGCACCTTCAGCAGCTCCGCCGCCAGGGCCGAGGCCGACGCGGGGTTCTGCCCCGTGTACAGGTCGCGGTCCACCACCGTGTACGGCTTCCACATCTCGCCGCGGGTGAAGTCCACGCCGAGCGCCTTGAGTTCGTCCTCCAGCAGCCACCGCGCCTGGGAGGCGAGACCGACGGCGTCCTCCTCGTCGTTGGTGAAGGCGGTGACCCGGTAGCCGGCGAAGGGCGAGGCGCCGTGGATCCTGGTGGCCAGCAGCGCGGCCGGCGCGTGACAGACGACGGCGAGCGGCTTGCCCGAGGCGAGCGCGGCGGTCAGCAGCCGGCCCGCGTCCGGGTCCTCCCACAGGTCCTCCATGGGGCCGTGGCCGCCGGGGAAGTAGACGGCGTCGTAGTCCTCCAGGCGGGCGTTCGACAGCTGGAGCGGCCGGCGCAGCTCCTCCGCGGAACGGATGATGTTCTCCAGTTCGAGGGCGGTGTCGGCGCCGCCGGCCATGTCGGGACGCAGACTCATCATGTCCACGGTCGGCACCACACCGCCGGGCGTCGCCACCGTGACCTGGTGGCCGGCATCGGTGACCGCCTTGTAAGGAGCCGCGAACTCCTCGGCCCAGTAACCGGTCGCGTGCCTCGTGCCGTCCTTGAGCGTCCAGTACGAGGCTCCGGTCATCACGAACAGTAGCTTCGACGTCATGTTCACTCCTGCCATCGCTGCGATCGAGGCGTGCGTCCGTGCCTGAGGACGGTCGCCTCGGCCCATGCTGCTCCTGTCGGCCGCGTGTCGCACCCCTTCACTCCGCCCGTCCGGGGAGAGGCCGGGAAGGGGCCGGGGAGGGGCCGGGCCGTCAGGGGCGCAGGTCCACCCAAGAGCCGTGCGGCGGGGTCCGCAGCAGCGAGGACAGGCCGGCTTCGTGGAAGGCGGGCTCCAGGTCGGCACGTCCCTCGGAGAAGTGGGCCCAGCCGTCGCAGTGGGCCGGGACCACGACGGCCGCACCGAGCACGGCCGCCGCAGCGGCGGTCTGTCGGCTGTCGAGGGACAGCGGACGCCCCTCGAACTTCGTCGGCACACGTGCCGCTCCGGCGTGCAGCAGGGCCACACCGATGTCCGGGACGCGACGGGAGATCTCCGCCACGACACGCAGCGAGGCGTTGTCACCGCTGACGTACACCGTCGGAAGTCCCCGGCCGGACAGGACGAAACCGGTGACCTCGCAGTTGACGTGGCCGTCGGCGTCGCGGTCGCCGTCCTCGGGACCGTGCACCGCGGGCACCGCGAGCACGGTGAGGTCGCCCTGACCGTCCCCGCGGGCCACGGAGTGACTGGTCCAGGGGGCGAGACCGACCGCCGGTGAGCCGAGCCGGGCCGCCGAGAGCGGCCCGGTCAGGATCAGCGGCGCGGCCTTCGCGAACGCGCGGCCCCGCTCGTCGAGGTTGTCCGGATGCACGTCGTGGCTGACGAGCACCAGGTCCACCGGGCCCACGGCCTCTTCGGTCCGTGCCGGTCCCGTCGTCTTGGTCAGATACCCGTGCGGGCCCGCCTCGTCGAAGGTCGGATCGCTGACGATCCGCAGACCGCCCAGGTCGATGACGGCCGTCGGGCCGCCCAGGACCGTGACCGCGCAATCCTGCCGAGGGAGAGTGGTGGTCGCCATGGGAGACTCCGTCCGCCGATCCGATCGTGGTCGTGATGACCGAGGAATGTACGTCACTGTCTGTGCCGGTCAGGGCCGGCCATCAGAGTCATCTGAGTGATCAGAGTCACCAGAGTCGTCAGAAGCATCAGGGCCGTCAGAGCCGAT
This sequence comes from Streptomyces sp. NPDC001532, assembly GCF_040298625.1. Taxonomy (NCBI): domain Bacteria; kingdom Bacillati; phylum Actinomycetota; class Actinomycetes; order Kitasatosporales; family Streptomycetaceae; genus Streptomyces; species Streptomyces sp. NPDC001532. The sequence goes on along the minus strand of NZ_JBEPAL010000009.1, from coordinate 210,077 downwards.
CGACGTCCACGACGGCCTGAGCGAAGGCGGAGGGTGCCTCCTGCGGCACGTTGTGGCCGATGCCGTACAGCGTGCGGTGGTCGTAGGCGCCGGTGAATCGGTCGCGGTACGAAGCGCCGTTGCCGGGCGCGGTGAACGGGTCGCGCTCGGGGTCGAGGGTGATGGTGGGCACCTCGATGACGGGCCGGGTGGCGAGCACCTGCTCGTAGCGGTCGTAGCGCTGTTCCCCGTCGGCGAGCCCGAGCCGCCAGCGGTAGTTGTGGATCACGATGGCCGCGTGATCGGGGTTCTCGAACGCGGTGGCGGTGCGCTCGAAGGTGGCGTCGTCGAACTGCCAGGTGGGGGAGACGGTCTGCCAGACGAACCGGCACAGCTCGCGCCGGTTCCGCGGGTCCTCCATGGCGAGGCGACCCCGCTCGGTGGAGAAGTAGTACTGGTACCACCAGTTGTGTTCGGCCGCGGGTGGCAGCGGCTTCTGCTGCGCGGCGAGGTTGGTGATGAGGTATCCGCTCACCGACACCAGCCCTGTGACGCGCTCGGGCCACAGGGCCGCGATGATGTCGGCGGTCCGCGAACCCCAGTCGAAGCCGGCGAGGACGGCCCGCTCGATCTTGAGGGCGTCCATCAGGGCGATGATGTCGAGCGCGACCGCCGACTGCTGTGCGTTGCGGAACGTGCGCGCGGACAGGAAGCTCGTCGTGCCGTGGCCGCGGAGGTAGGGGACGATCACGCGGTAGCCCTGCTCGGCCAGCAGCGGGGCGACGTCGACGAAGCTGTGGATGTCGTAGGGCCAGCCGTGCAGGCAGATGACGGCAGGGCCGTGCGCGGGACCCAGCTCGGCGTACCCGACGTCCAGCACCCCCGCCCGGACCTGCTTCAGCCTGGCGAACGAGGTGTGGGTGCCGGGGGTCACCGCGGGGACAGCCGGCGCGGAGTCGGCGCCGGATCCGCGTGACGCGGCGGATGCGCTCGGGATGCCCTGGAGGGCGGTCAGTGAGACCGCGGCAGCTCCTGTGCCCAGGCCGGCGGCCTTGTTGAACGTGCGCCTGCTGATCATGTGAACCCTCCGTGCTGGGCTGAGAGTGGGGCTGAGGCTGAGGCTGAATGCGGGGCCGGGAGTCCGGCGGAGGTCGCCGCCTCGGGACGGGCCGAGATGACGCTTTCACGCAACGAGTCACCCGTCAAGCAGGTTACAACTGGAGGTGCGTGGACGAGTGGGTCAAGCCCGCGAAGTGATAGCATCACCTATTTGACCGGTGATGCAATGTGCGGCATAGTGGATGTGAGGTCTCCCTCGGCTGCCGGGGGAGAAGAAGGGCGATGAGTGATGACTGAGGAAACGGCGCTGCTGGCAGGCGGCTGCTTCTGGGGCATGCAGGAACTGATCCGCAAGCTCCCCGGCGTGACCCGCACCAGGGTCGGCTACAGCGGCGACGACGATCTGCCCCGTCCGACCTACCGCAGGCACGGGAACCATGCCGAGTCGATCGAGATCGTCTTCGACCCGGCCGTCACCGACTACCGCGCGATCCTGGAGTACTTCTTCCAGATCCACGACCCGACCACGGCGAACCGGCAGGGCAACGACATCGGGGCCAGCTACCGCTCCGCCATCTTCCACCTGGACGACGAGCAGCGGCGCATCGCGCTGGACACCATCGCCGACGTCGAGGCGTCGGGGCTGTGGCCCGGGCCGGTGGTGACCGAGGTCGTACCGGCGGGCCCGTTCTGGGAGGCCGAGCCGGAGCACCAGGACTACCTCCAGCGCTACCCGGACGGCTACACCTGCCACTTCCCGCGCCCGAACTGGCGGCTGCCGAAGCGCGCGCAGACCTGACCGCCGTAGTGCGGTGAAGCGGCCCGCCACCACGGGCCGCGGTCGCGGGGTGAACCGGTGCGGGTTCACCCCGCGGCTTCATGCCGGGCGGGTGCGCCGCGATTGCGGCACGACTGCGCCCGCTGACGACGGCCCGCGGGTCAGCCGCCGTCGCGGTACGTCTCCAGCAGCCTCAGCCACACCTCGCCCAGCGTCGGGAAAGCCGGTACGGCGTGCCAGAGCCGTTCGACCGGTACTTCCCCGGCGACGGCGATCGTGGCCGAGTGGACCAGTTCCGCGACGCCGGGGCCGGCGAAGGTGACGCCGACGACGGTGCCGCGGTCGGGGTCGACCAGCATGCGCGCCCGGCCGCGGTAGCCGTGGGTGTACTGGTGCGCCCCCGCGAGACGGCCGAGGTCGTAGTCCACCACCTCCACCCGGCGCCCGGTCCGCCGCGCCTCCTGCGTGGTCAGGCCGACCGAGGCGATCTCTGGCGTGCTGAAGACGACCTGGGGTACGGCTGTGTGGTCGGCGGTCGCGACATGCGCGCCGTACCGGGTGACATCGAGGGGCTCACCCTTGGCGCGGGCGCCGATGGCGGCCCCGGCGATCCGGGCCTGGTACTTGCCCTGATGGGTCAGCAGCGCCCGGTGGTTGACGTCTCCCACGGCGTAGAGCCAGCCGTCGGCCACCGCCGTGACCCGGAAGGTGTCGTCGACGGCGAGCCAGTCGCCGGGAGTCAGGCCGACCGTCTCGAGCCCGACGTCGGTGGTCCGCGGGGCTCGGCCGGTGGCGACCAGGATCTCGTCCGCGGACAGCTCTTCGCCGTCGGTGAGGACGATGCGCACCTCGCCGTCGGGGCCGCCTTCGCGGGTCACCGAGGCGACCTCGGTCTTCAGTCGTATGCCGACACCGGCTGCGCGCAGTTCCTCGGCGACCAGCTCGCCGGCGAACGGTTCCATCCTCGCCAGCAGCCCGCCACCACGGACCAGCAGGGTCACCTGCGAACCGAGCGCCTGCCACGCGGTGGCCAGCTCGACGGCCACCACACCGCCGCCCACCACCGCGAGCCGGTCCGGGACCCGGTCGGCGCTGGTGGCCTCGCGGTTCGTCCAGGGGCGGACGGCGTCGAGTCCCGGGATGTCGGGCCAGGCGGTGCCCGTGCCGGTGCTGAGCACGACGGCGTGCCGTGCCGTGAGGTGGACGACCCCGCCGGTGCCGGTGTGCACCGACACCTGCCGAGGACCGGTGAGCCGGCCGTGACCGCGGACGAGGTCGACGGAGACGGAGTCGAGCCAGTCGACCTGGTCGCCGTCCGTCCAGTGGTTGGCCAGCTCGTCACGGTGGGCGAGGACCGCGGCCGCGTCCAGCGGCCCGTCCACCGCCCGGTTCAGTCCGGGCACACCGCGGGCGTCGGCACGGGCCACCACGGGCCGCAACAGCGCCTTGCTGGGCTCGCAGGCCCAGAAGGAGCACTCCCCGCCGAGCAGCTCACGTTCCACGATCACGGTGCTCAGGCCGGCGGCGCGGGTGCGGTCGGCCACGTTCTCGCCGACCGGGCCGGCGCCGATGACGACCACGTCGTAGGTGCGGGGAGTCCCTTCCATCACTGCTCCTGTCACTGGTTCCGTGGCGCGGTCCGGTAGCGCGGGCCGGCCTGCGGTGCTGGTGCCGGCTCGCCGTCAGCGACCGGGCAGGCGTGTGGTCACTTCCTGGAGCACCCACCCGTTGCCGTCCGGGTCGCTGAACGCGGCGAACGAGCCGTAGCTGGCGCGCGTCGGGTGCGGACCGCTGACCCGGCCCTCCTCCGTGCCGCGGTGGAAGACCCCGCCCGCGTCGTGGAAGATCTCGCCGATGTCGATACCGCGGGCGGCGAGGTCGGCGTGAGCCTCCTCGATGTCGTCCACGACGAGGTGAAGTCCCTGCACCGACCCCGGTGCCGCCGTGGTCACACCGGTGCCGAAGAGGATCGAGCTCTGCGAGCCGGGCGGCGTCAGGTGCACCACCCGGTAGCTGTCGTCGGCGACGTAGTCGACGTCCAGGCGGAAGCCCAGCGCCTCGTAGAACGTCTTGGCCCGGTCCACGTCGGAAACAGGCAGCACCACAACTTCGAGTTTCAGGTCCATTGCGCTTTCGCTCTCCTGGCCGGAGGTGCCGCATCGACGTGCGTCACCTGTTCAAGTGGTGACGAGTTTGGCACTGCCGTCGTCACCTGTCAAGCAGGTTACGGTGGCGTCGCTCACTCCTCGCGCACGACGCCCCTCGGCTCACTCGCTCAAGCCGCCGGCCGGTCGGTCCAGGCCTGCTGCAGGGCCCGGGTGAACGCTTCGGGCGACTGGACGCCTTGGACCCCCGTAGCGCCGGTCCAGCACGAAGAACGGCACGCCGCTCGCACCCGGTTCGGCGGCCGGGCGCTCGCCGGCCCGCCCCTGTTCGGCGTACGTATCGCCTTCCGGGTCGATTTCGCGGAGGAGTGGTCCGTCCGCGACCGCCGGACCCTGACCGACGCGGCCGTCGAGGCGGGACTGGACGCCGAGGAGGCGCGCGGAGTGCTCGACGATACGGACGAGCGCGGGCGGCCGGTCGACAACACTGGGTGCTGTCAAGCAATGAACGAGATGCGGCGGCGAAGATGTCTGACGAGGGTTTCAAGGTCCCTTCTCGGATGCGATCCAGGGGTGGTCTGCATTTCGCGCAACATGCTTGACTGGGCAAGTGTCTGGTTATTCGTGACGCGGGCGGCGGCGGCCCCTGGGCTCGAACGTCGCCGTCCGGCCACCGTCGGGGTGCCCGCCCCCGGTTCAGCGGTTCCGGTGTAACTCCGTCCATGCACGCAGTGCTGCCGCGGCATCGCCCGCGGCGGCGATCTGCTGCTCCGTGAGCGGGTCGAGGAACAGCTCCCGGATCGCGCGCAGGTGCGGAAGGGCCGCGGCCCGGAAGGCCTCGGCGCCTTCGTCGCTGGGCGTCACTGGAGGCGCGCGGTGAGCTCGGCGCGGAGCGTTTGTGCGGTCTCGATGAAGTCCCGCCAGATCCGCAATTCCTCACTCGTGGGATATGCCCTGCCTCGCGGACCCGTCACTGACACCCTCCCGATTGACTCGTCAAGCATCTTCATAGATGCTTGACGAGTCAATTAATAGTCCGGACGGTCCGGCCGTTCGGTAGCCGCCTGGGGAAGGACACCATGACGGCGACCACCTTCGAGATCGGGCTCAACACCTTCGGAGAGGTCGCGACCGATGACGGCCGCGTCCTCTCCGACGCCGAGACCCTACGGCTGCTGGTCGAGGAGGCCGCGCTCGCGGAGGCCTCCGGCATCGACGTCTTCAGCGCCGGAGAACACCACCGGGCGGGGCATGTCGACAGCGCCACTCCCGTGCTGCTCACCGCCCTCGCCACGGCCACCGACCACATCCGCCTCGGCACCTCCGTGACCGTGCTGAGCACCAACGACCCCGTACGGCTCTATCAGGCGTTCTCCACCCTGGACGCCGTCTCCGGCGGCCGCGCCCAGCTCGTACTGGGACGTGCCTCCGCCACCGACTCGTTCCCGCTGTTCGGCTACGACCTCACCGACTACGAGCAGCTCTTCGACGAGAAACTGGAACTCTTCATGCGCCTCCAACGGGAGGAGGCGGTGACGTCGTCCGGGCTCCACCGGGCCCCACTCGTCGAGCAGCGCCTGCGTCCCCGGATGCGGCCGGGCGGAATCCCCACCTGGATCGGTGTGGGCGGCAGCCCCAGCTCGGTCATGCGCGCCGCCCGCCACGGTCTGCCCCTGATGCTGGCCGTCGTCGGAGGACACCCGCGGCGTTTCGCCGGCCAGGTCGAGCTCTACCAACGGGCCCTGAAACAGTCCGGACATCACCCGCGACCCGTCGGCCAGCACTCCCTGGGTCTCATCGCGGACACCGACGAGGAGGCCGCCGAGATCTGGTGGCGGTACTGGCAGCCCGTCGTGGGCCAACTGGCCGGGGAACGAGGCTTCTACGCGCCGACCCGTGAGCGCTACGAGGCGGAGATCGCCGACGGCGCGCTCTACGTCGGCTCTCCGGAGACCGTCGCCCACAAGATCGCCAAGGCCGCCCGCGACCTCGGGCTGAGCCGCTTCGACCTCAAGTACGACATCCTGCACCTGCCTCGCCAGGCCCGCGCCCGCACGATCGAACTCCTGGGCCGCGAAGTCGCCCCACGCGTGCGGGAACTGCTCACCAAGGAGCCCGCCCATGTCTGACCTCGTTCTCGGCCTGGACACGTTCGGCGACGTGCCCGTCGACGACTCCGGCGTCCCGCTCAGTCACGCCGCGGCGATCCGGCAGGTCGTCGACGAAGCCGTTCTCGCGGACGAGACCGGCGTCGACGTGCTCGCCGTCGGCGAGCATCACCGCCCCGAGTGGGCGGTGTCGACCCCGGAGACCGTGCTCGCCGGCATCGCCACGCGCACCCGGAGCATCCGCCTGTCCTCGGGCGTGACCGTGCTCAGCTCGGACGACCCGGTACGGGTGTTCCAGCGTTTCGCGACGGTCGACGCGTTGTCCGGCGGCCGCGCCGAGGTCATCCTCGGCCGCGGCTCCTCCACCGAGTCGTTCCCCCTCTTCGGCTACGACCTGAGTCGGTACGAGGTGCTGTTCGAGGAGAAGCTCGACCTGTTCGTGCGACTGCTGAAGGAAGAACCCGTCACCTGGAAGGGCACCGTGCGGGCCCCGTTGGAGAACGCCGAGGTCTTCCCCAGGACCGAGTCGGGTCACCTGACCACCTGGGTCGGCGTCGGCGGCTCGCCGCAGTCCGTCGTCCGCACCGCACGCCACGACCTTTCGCTCATGCTCGCGATCATCGGCGGCTCCCCGGAACGCTTCATCCCCTACGTCGACCTCTACCAGCGCGCGACGGCCCAGTTCGGCACGACCGCCCACCCGGTGGGCATGCACTCGCCGGGCTTCGTCGCCGACACCGACGAAGAGGCCCGGGAGGCGTACTGGCAGCCGTACCGGGAGATCCGCGACCGCATCGGCGCGCTGCGCGGCTGGCCCCCGTTGCGCCGGGACGAGTACGAGGCGGAGATCGGCCACGGCTCCCTCTACATCGGCTCACCCGAGACGGTCGCCCGGAAGATCGCCCGGGTCGTACGCAAGCTCGGCGTCGGCCGGTTCGACCTCCTCTACACCGCGGGAGCGCTGCCGACCGGTGCCCGCCTCCGCGCCGTCGAGCTGTACGGCACGAAGGTGATCCCCCTGGTGCACGACATCCTGACCGGCTGACCTGAAGGAAGCGGGAGGAAGCCGAAGGAAGCCGAAGAGGACCGAAAAAGAACCAAGAGAACCAAGAGAACCAAGAGAGCCAAGAGAGCCAAGAGAACCGATGGACATCACAGACGTGCGCACGATCGGAATCCTGGGCGCCGGGAAGGTGGGCACCGTACTGGCCCGGCTCGCCCTGAAGGCGGGTTATCGCGTGCTGATCGCGGGCTCGGGGGAGGCGGACGCCGTCGCTCTCACCGTGGAGATCCTCACCCCCGGCGCGGTCGCGGTCACCGCGGCCGAGGCCGCCGCCGGGGCCGACGTGGCGATCCTGGCCCTGCCCCTGGGCAAGTACCGCACCATCCCGGTGGACGCGCTGCGGGGCAGACTGGTCCTCGACGCCATGAACTACTGGTGGGAGGTCGACGGCATACGCGACGACTTCACCGACCCACGCACCTCCACCAGTGGGATCGTCCAGGCGTTCCTGCCGGACTCCCGCGTGGTCAAGGCGTTCAACCACATGGGCTACCACGACCTCGAGGACGAGGCACGGCCCGCCGGAGGCGCCGGCCGCAAGGCGATCGCCATCGCCGGTGACCACCCCGAGGACACCGCCACGGCCGCCCACCTCGTCCAGGCGCTCGGCTTCGATCCGGTCGTCGCCGGCTCCCTCGCCGACGGCGTACGGCTGCAGCCCGGCACCGAGCCCTTCGGCGCCCATGTCGATGCCGACAAACTGCGCGCCATGCTCGACCGGTTCCCGGAGACCGAGCACGGCCGAGCGGTGAGCGGCGCGCGCACCGGCTGACAGAGCCGCTCGGGCGCGACCGGCCCACCGGAGATGACTCCGGCGGGCCGGGCCGCGCACGTGGATCAGTGCACTTCGTGCGGCGTGTGCGCCTCGATGGCCGCGAACCCGTCACCGGTCCGGTGCTCCCGACCGGGCACCGCGCCGTCGATGCCCGTCGATGGCTGCGCCGATCCGCTGCCGGGACGGCCGGAATTCTCGGGCGCCGAAACCGGGGCGGGACGCGCGAGTCTGCGGTGCCGCCCATGTCCCGGGCACGGAGCACCGTCCGTCGTGCGGCAGTCCTCGTCGGCGCACTTGCCCCGGTGCCGGCCAGTGCCTGGTCGGGCGAGAGTGGCCGCGGCCCAGGAGCGATCGCGCTGGGTGTCGGTGATGACGTGGGGCATGCTTCTGTCCTTCTTCAGGTGGGGGTTCCGGTCCGAGCGGCCGGCACGGGCACCGGCGTGGACGACACCGGCGTCGACGACACACATAGGTGATCGACGGATCACCACACTATGAGATGTAGTTGCGCAGTCAAGTAAATCTGAGGACTGTGATCGACCTTGCATCCCCGCCTGGCAGGCGAGTTGGTGATGTCTTCGATTCATGCGCCCAGTTGGGAATGTCTTGACGTTCTTCGAGGTTGAGGCACATGCTTGACGCGTCAAGTAAACGGCGAGTCGGCGAATCCGACCGTTTCCTCAGGAGTGATCCGTGATTTCCCAGAAGGACTTCGAGAGCGCATCAGCCCTCACCTCCACCTCCACGCGCCGGCCTCGCGGAAGGCTGATCGGGGCCGTGGCGGGCCTCGCTGTCGCCGCCGCGCTGACCGCGGTGACCGTCCCTGCGTCGGCGCAGGGCCAGGCGCCGCAGCCCGCGTCCTCGGCGGCCGCCGACCACCGGCACCACCTCTCCCCGGCGCAGGTCGCCTCGGCGTTCTACGCCAGCTACAACGGGGACCTGGCGGCCGGCTTCGACCGCTACATCTCGAAGGACCTCGTCCTGCACGGCTTCAACGGGCCCGAGGACCGCGAGGCCTGGCTCGCGGGCGACCTCAACATCAAGGCAGGGCTCACCGGTTTCAAGCTGACCGTCCTCGACCAGATCGTGGCGGGCGACAAGGTCGTCACGCGCTGGAGCTTCACGGGCGTCCACACCGGCACGGTCTTCGGCATCCCCGCCTCCGGCCGCGAGGTCACGCTCAGCGGAATCTCCATCGACCGTGTGAAGCAGGGCCAGTCGGTCGAGCACTGGTCGGAGGGGAACTTCGGCAGGTTCCTGGACGAACTCCGTGGTGCCACGCCTCCCGTCACCGTCACCCCCAGCAGCAGGTAGCCCCGCGTCGCCCCGGCCCTGGCGCGACTCGGGGCCGGGGCGGCCGGCACCACCCCAGCACACCCGCGCGGTGCACCCCCGCACCGCGCAACTCGGAACCAGGAGCAGTTCCATGGGAACACTCGACGGCAAGGTAGCGCTCATCACCGGCACCGCCGGAGGCATGGGGCGCGTCGCGGCACTCGTCTTCGCGAGAGAGGGCGCACGGGTCGTGGGCGCCGACATCCAGGCCGAGGCCAACGACGAGACCGTAGAGCTCGTACGCCGCGCGGGCGGCGAGATGACGGGCATCGCACCGGTCGACCTCACCGACCCCGACGCGGTGCGGCAGTTGGCGGAGGACGCCGCCGCTGCTCACGGCGGACTCGACGTGGTCTACAACAACGCGGCGATGCAGCGGTTCGGCCCCATGCCGGACTTCTCGGTGGAGGACTGGAGGGCGACCGTTGCCGGTGAACTGGACACCCCCTTCTTCGTGTCGAAGTTCACCTGGCCGCATCTGGTCCGCCGCGGCGGTGGCGTCATCATCAACGTCGCGTCGGAGGCCGGCCTGATCGCCGGGGCGACACCCCCGATGGTCGCGCACACGGCGGCCAACGCCGATGTCATCGGCATGACGCGGCAGCTCGCGCTGGAAGGCGCCCCCCACGGCATCCGTGCGGTGGCGATCAGCCCCGGCCCGGTGCTCACCCCGGCCAGCGACCGTGACCTGGGGGACGACCAGGCCGCTCGTGACGCGATCACCAGCAAGACGCTCCTCAAGCGCTTCGCCCGCCCCGAGGAGATCGTCGAGCTGGCCGCGTTCCTCGCTTCCGACCGAGCGGGATACATCACGGGTGCCAACTACGCGGTCGACGGCGGTGCGAGCGCTTGGTGAGAGGAGCCGGTGCCGTGCCCGGCTGCGCAGCCGACGCGGCGGGCACGGGGCCCGCGCTCACCTTCGGGGCTCTCGCCGACGCGGGCCCACCCCGACCGGCGACCGGCTCGAAGGCCGGCTCCGACAGCGAGCCGCGCTGGCTCCCCGAGTCGGCCGATTCACGACCGTTCCGCTAGCAGACGCCACCGGACAGCACAATCTGTCCGACTGCACATCGTGGCCGGCGGGGTGTGGGGCCGCACGCCATACCGTTGCATGTTGAACGACCTTTACGGTGCCGGGCACCACGCCGCTTCTCCCGCTGCACGCCACGGGAGCGACCCGGTGTGGCCGCCACGACACCGAAGGAGCCGCCATGCAGTCGCCGCCTCCCGGAGGAACCGGAACCCCGCCGTCCCACAGGCCCGCCGCCACGCCCGACCGGCCGCCCGCCCGCCGAGCGGAGCCCGCGTGGCGGGGATGGCTGTCCCGCCTCGTGGCCGTCGTCGCCCTCGTTCTCGTCGGAGCCCTCGCCGGTCCCGCGCCGAGCGCCCACGCGGCGGTCGGCCTGACCAAGGTCACCGGGTTCGGCACGAACCCCGGCCAGCTGAACATGTACGTGTACCGGCCCGCGTCGCTGCCCTCGAACCCGGCGGTGGTGTTCGCCCTGCACGGCTGCACGCAGAACGCCCAGGGCTATGCCGACAACTCCGGTCTGCCGCAACTCGCCGACCGTCACCGCTTCTTGCTGGTGTTCGCGGAGACCACGTCCGCCAACAACATCAACAAGTGCTTCAACTGGTTCCAGAGCGCCGACAACCGCAGGGGGCAGGGCGAAGCCGCCTCGATCCGGCAGATGGCCGCGCACACCGTCTCCGCCTTCGGTGCCGACGCCCGGCGGACCTACGTCACCGGCCTGTCCGCCGGAGGCGCCATGACGTCGGTGATGCTCGCCGCCTACCCGGACGTCTTCCAGGCGGGCGCGGTCGTCGCCGGTCTGCCCTACGGCTGCGCGGGCGACGTCAGCAGCGCCTACACCTGCATGAATCCCGGAGTGGAGGCGACGCCGGCCCAGTGGGCCCAGCGGGTGCGCGACGCCTTCCCCTCGTGGACGGGACCCTGGCCGCGGGTGGCCGTCTGGCACGGCGACCAGGACACCACCGTCGTGCCGCGCAACGCCGACGAGCTCAGGGACCAGTGGACCGCGCTGCACGGTCTGTCCCAGACGCCCGGCCGGACGTCCGTGATCGGCCCGAACTCCACCCGCCACGAGGAGTATCCGGCCGCGGACGGCTCGGTGGCCGTCGAGGTGAACCGCGTGCCGGCCATCGGTCACGGCACCCCGGTCGACCCGGGCAGCGGATCCCAGCAGTGCGGCGGCACCGGCGCCGCCTACTTCCTGGACTCGATCTGCTCCAGCTACTGGATCACCCAGTTCTTCGGCCTGGCGGACTCCGCCCCTGAGCCCGGTACGCTGCCCGCCCCGACCGGCCTGACCACGACGGGAGCCACGGACACCACCATCAGCCTGCGCTGGAACGCGGTCGACGGCGCCGACGGCTACGTGATCCACCGTGACGGCGTCGCGCTGGCCACGTCGGGCTCCACGTCCTACACCGACACCGGCCTGTCAGCGGGCTCGTCCCACACCTACGCGGTCGCCGCCCGGGTCGCCGACGGCAGGACGGGACCGCTCTCCGCCACGGTCACCGGGCGGACCACCGGCGGCACGGCGGCCTGCTGGACCGCCAGCAACTACGCCCACGTACAGGCGGGACGCGCCACGACCAGCGGCGGCTACACCTACGCCAAGGGCTCCAACCAGAACATGGGCCTCTACAACACCTTCGTCACCCACACGCTCAAGGAGTCGCCCGTCGGCTATTTCACCGTCGCGGACGGAGCCTGCCCGTGACGTGACCCGGCTCGGCGTGAGCACGACCCGGCCCGAGCTGACCTGACCTGACGTGATGTGACGCGACTTGACTGGCCCCGACCTGGCCCGAGTCGCCCGTTGGCCCGGCCGGGACTTTGTACGCATCGATGACAAAGTATGGACGGCCGTAGGAGAAGTCCCTACTGTGTCGGGCGCGGCGGAGAAAGCCTCACCGGTTCGGGGTGTGCCCATCCGTCGCACTCACCCCCCGTATCCGGGGCGACGGCGCGCCCCGGCAGCGGTGGATCTCCCACTTACCCGATCGAGTCCCTCATGCCCGAGGGACCGTCAGGAGGGCACGTGTATCCACGGCTGTACCCTCGCCGGCCGGGCGGACGCCTGGCCGGGACGCTCCTCGCCTCGTTACTGATCCTCGGCCTGTCGTCGTCGCCCGGAGCGGCGGACGACTCGGCCGCCGCGGACCTGCCTCCGCAGGAACCCGGCGTCACGCTGCGCGTCTTCGACATACAGGCGCCGCTGAACGAGATCTGCACCCTCAAGGCCGGACAGACTCCGAACATCGACAAGCTGATGCCGGTGATCGACTGGTCCTCGGCCGACCAGTTCGGTCTGGAGACAAACTTCGTCACCCACGTCATCGGCAACCTCGACGCCCCCGCGGCGGGCGGCTACACCTTCCGCCTGACCAGCGACGACGGGTCCCGTCTGTGGATCGACGACCAGGTGGTCATCGACCATGACGGCCTCCACGGGGCTGAGCCCAAGGAAGGCACGGTCAACCTGACGGCCGGCCACCACTCGCTGCGCGTCGAGCACTTCGAGCGCGACGGCGGCCAGCAGCTCACGCTGGCCTGGAAGCCTCCTGGCGCCTCCGCCTTCGGCGTCGTACCGAACTCGGTACTCAGCACGGACGCCGGCGTCGTACGCGTGACGGCGCCGGGCCGCAAAGAGTGCGAGGGAGGCACGGACTCTCCCGGGGACGGTCTGCCGCTGACGGGCGTGCACCCGAACTACAAGCTCACCAACCTCAGACCGAACGGCTTCGAACCGCAGGTCTCCGCGATGGACTGGCTGCCTGACGGCCGTCTGGCCATCGCCACCTGGGGCGGCAGCAACAACACGGCCGGCGAGGTCTACCTGCTGAGCAACGTCACCGGCGACACCGGACCCGACAAGGTGACGGCGAAGAAAGTGGCCTCGGGTCTGAAGGAGCCCATGGGCATCAAGTACGTCGACGGCAAGCTCTACGTCTCCCAGAAGCACGAACTGACCGAACTGAACGACACCAACGGGGACGAAGTCACCGACCAGTACCGGCGCGTGGCGACCTGGCCGTTCGGCGGGAACTTCCACGAGTTCGCCTTCGGGCTGCTCCACAAGGACGGCTTCTTCTACCTGAACCTGTCGGTCTCCATCAACTACGGCGGCGCGACGACCGACCCCCAGCCCGCGCCGAACCGCGGCAGCACCATCAAGGTGAACAAGGCGACCGGAGAGGTGTCGTACGTCGCCGGCGGTCTGCGCACGCCGAACGGCATCGGCTTCGGCCCCGACGGCGACATCTTCGTCACGGACAACCAGGGCGGCTGGCTGCCGTCCTCGAAGCTGCTGCACATCAAGCAGGGCCGGTTCTTCAACCACTACACCAACCCGGACGGGCCGTTCGACTCCCAGCCCGTCACCAAGCCGGTGCTGTGGCTGCCGCAGAACGAGATCGCGAACTCCCCGAGCACACCGCTTCAGCTGAAGGACGGGCCGTTCGCCGGGCAGATGCTCTTCGGTGACGTCACCTACGGAGGGATCCAGCGGGCCTTCCTGGAGAAGGTGGGCGGCGAGTACCAAGGGGCGGTCTTCCGTCTCACTCAGGGCCTGGAGGCCGGAGTCACCCGGATCAGCGTGGGCCCGGACGGCGCCCTGTACGCCGGCGGCCTGGGCGCCGGCGGCAACTGGGGCCAGGAGGGCAAGCTCAGCTTCGGTCTGCAGAAGCTGACTCCCAACGGCGGCAACGCCTTCGACATCCGGGCCATGCGCGCGGTGACCGGCGGCTTCCAGCTGGAGTACACCCAGCCGCTGTCGACGGAGACCGCGGCGGAACTGGCCAAGCGGTACAAGATCAAGCAATGGCGCTACGTACCGACGGCCGACTACGGCGGCCCCAAGATCGACGAGGAGGCGCTGACCGCGCAGTCGGCCACCCTGTCCGCCGATCGCAAGACCGTCACGCTGACGATCCCCGGGCTCAAGACCGACCGGGTCGTTCATGTGCGCTCGCCCCGCCCCTTCAGCTCGGCCGACGGTCAGCCGCTGTGGAGCACCGAGGCGTGGTACACGCTGAACCACCTGCCCGGCACGTCCACGGGTGAGGTGAAGGGAGTCAACGGCAAGTGCCTCGACGTCGACAACGCCCAGACGGCCGACGGCACGAAGATCCAGCTGTGGACCTGCAACAGCACCGGCGCCCAGCGGTGGACGCTGCCGGGTGACGGAACCGTGCGCGCCCTCGGCAAGTGCCTGGACGTGTCCGACGGCGGCAGCGCCGACGGGACGAGGGTCCAGCTGTGGACGTGCAACGGCACCGGCGCCCAGACCTGGCAGGCCCAGGCCGACGGCACCGTGCGCAATCCCCGGTCCGGAAAGTGCCTCGACGCCTCCGGCGGCACCTGGAACGACGGCACCCCGGTCCACCTCTGGACCTGCCACACCGGCCCCAACCAGAAGTGGACCCTGCCCTGACGTTCGAACCGCCCGGACGCCATGAAGAAAATCTGTCGCGGTCACAGTAGACATTGGTTCGCGGCAGGGCTACTGTTTCTCATGTACCTCGAAAGTCGATGAGGGCACGGCAGACACGAACTGCCGTGCGTGCACGTCGAGTGGAATGCGGCCCGGCAGGGCCGGGCCGCCAGCAGTACCCGCAGTTCCAGCAGTACGACCGAGTAGTCGAAAGTAAGGAGCAGAGCGCCATCAGGATCGCCCGGGCGAGGAAGAGTCCGCCCGGGTACCGCAGGCCCCGGATTGGAAGGTGGTCCACGGTCACGCAGCAGCGATCCCCGCAGCCCCGCCCTCCGGGCGGACCTCGCGGAAACAGAAGGCCGGCGCAGTCTGCCGGCAGATGGTGTTGAAAGCTCGGGGCCCGGGTGCCGTACGGCACCCGGGCCCCCCGACGCGTCCCCGAAAGAAGAGGTCTATGCCCCCTGCCGATCCCCGTCCCGTCGACAACCTCGACGACGATGACTACCCTGCCTACACGATGGGCCGCGCTGCAGAGATGCTCGGCACCACTCCCGCCTTCCTGCGCGCCCTCGGTGAGCACCGCCTGATCACCCCGCTGCGCTCCGAAGGCGGCCACCGCCGTTACTCCCGGTATCAGCTGCGCATCGCCTCCCGAGCCCGCGAGCTGGTCGACCAGGGGACCGCCATCGAGGCTGCCTGCCGCATCGTCATCCTCGAAGATCAGCTCGAAGAAGCCCGGCGCATCAACGAGGAACTGCGCGCCCGGGGCGGCGAGTCGACGACGAGGACCACGGCCTGATCGGCACGCCAGCGGCAGGTGAGCACCGGCCGGCCGTCGGTGAGCCGGCCACCACCTGCCCCCCGCCTCACGACCGGACCGCGGACACGGAATGACGCCGGTCGCGGACACGGAATGACGCCGGTCGCGGACACGGAATGACGCCGGTCGCGGACACGGATTGACGCCGGTCGCTGAGGTTCTCAAGCTGTAGAGGGGGTTGGCGGAAGGGGCCGTGGCCGTGAGCGGTGTGCAAAGTGGACTTCCCCAGCTGCTGACAGCAGTGGAGCGGGCGGCGCCGGCGGACGCTGTGGACGTGGTCGCGGAGGACCTGCGGCGGCGGTTCGAGGCCACGAAGGTCTCCTTCCTCATCGTGGACCTGACCGGCAAGGCGGTGGCCCGCCTGCCCGAAGCCGGGGCAGTGGACGAAGGGCGGGAAGCGGAGCGGATCCCCCTCTTCGGCAGCGTCTACGAGCAGGTCATCCGCACCCAGCGGATCCACCAGGAGGCGGCTGGTCAGGGACACCGAGCGATCGTGCCGGTCACCAACCGGGGCGACGCCATCGGCCTGCTGGAACTGCTCCTGCCGAGGACCCCCGACGAGGACGTCATCGACGCGATCGGAGAGACCGCCCACGTCCTGGCCTACGTCCTGATCGCCAACGGACGGTTCACCGACCTCTACACCTGGGGCAAACGCTCACGGCCCCCCACACTGGCGGCAGAGATCCAGTACCAGCTGCTGCCCCCGTCGCTGTCGTGCGAGGCCGCGCAGTTCACACTGTGCGGGCACCTCGAACCCTCCGAAGACCTCAGCGGCGACACCTTCGACTACATCCTGGACCGCGACACCCTGCATGTGTCGATGACCGACCCCATGGGCCACGACACCAACGCCGCCCTGGCCGCCACGGTCCTCGTGGGCGCGCTGCGCGGAGCCCGCCGCGCGGGAGCGGACCTCGCCGAGCAGGCCCACCGAGCCGACCAGGCCCTCGCCGCCCATGGCCACGGCCACGCCACCGGTCAGCTGCTGCGGATCAACCTCCACACCGGGCAGGCGCAGCTCGTCAACGCCGGCCACCCCTGGCCACTGCGCCTGCGGGACGGCGTCGCCGAGATGATCACCTGCGACGTCGACCACCCCTTCGGCCTCGCCGTGCGCCTGCCTCACCCCTACCGCGTCCAGGACATCGATCTGCGGCCCGGTGACCGGCTGCTCATGCTGACCGACGGCATGCTCGAACACCACGGGGAGAAGGTCGACCTGCCTGACCTGCTGGAGCGCACCCGCGACCTGCATCCGCGCGAGACCGCGCTGACACTGACCTCGGCGGTACGGGACGCCGCCGACGGCCGGCTCGAGGACGATGCCACCGTGATGTGCCTGGACTGGCACGGACCCCAGCGGATCCAGCGACACGTCAGCTCGGGCGCGGACACCCGGCAGGCCTCGGCCGGTCGCACGAAGCAGCAGCCGTGACCCGGAAGACGCGGATGACCCGGATGACCCGAATGACCCGGAGCACGCTCCGGCCCGAGGGTGGTGCGTTCCTGGGGCGTGCCCGAGATCGCCGACCGGCAGCCGCACCGCTCAGAAGGCGGTGCCCGTCTCCTCGGCCAGCGTGTGCAGGAGGCGGTCCTGGAACGCCTCGTCGTGGACGGCACGGTGCGGTTGCTGCCGCTCCCGGTGGTACCAGTACCCGCCGGTGGTGAGGGCCTCGGGTTCGTCGCTGGAAGCGAGCCACTCCTGCGTGCGGTGACCGAGTTCCAGATCGTCCGGAGCGCTCGGTCCGCCCATCTTCGTCGGCACCCAGCCCGGGTCCACAGCGTTGCTGAGCACCCCTGGGCGCAGGCGGGCCACCGCTGCGGCGAGCGTCGTGACGAACAGCTTGCTGTCGGCGTACGAGCCCGCGCTCCGGCCCTTCCAGTCGACACCGTCGAGCGAGGGGTGCCCGTCGAAGTGAGAGCCACTGCTGAGGTACACCAGACGGCGCGGCCCGCTCAGCAGGGCCGTGAGCAGGTACGGCGCGATGATGTTGACCGGCATGACCGCCGGCCCGCGCCACACCCCGGCGTTGTGGACGACCGCGTCCAGCGGCTCCCGGTCGCTCAGCTCGGCGGCGATGCGCCGCACCGCCTCCCGATCCGTGAAGTCACCCACCACGAGGTGCGCTCCCCGCTCCACCAGCGCGTCGAGACTCTCCGCGCGCTGGGGGTTCCGGGCGTGCACCACTACGTCGTGCCCTTCGGACACGAGCGTCTCCGCCGCGGCGCGTCCCAGGCCGTCGGCGGAACCGGTCACCAGGATCCGACTCACGAGCTCACCGCCTTCTCGCCGAGGGCGCCCGGCGCCGGGAACCTGGAGCCGCCCTGGCGTTCCGGATGTGCCCGATGCGTCCAATGTGCCTGATACATCCGATGTGCCCGATGTTCATGGAGTTCCTGGTATGCCCGGTGTTGCTGGCGTGCCTGACGTTCCGGGTCGTCGGTGCCCGCACCTCCGGCACCGTGCGGGACTGCTCCTCGCATCGCGGTGTTCCTTCCGCTCTATCGGCCACCCGTCCGGAACGGCGGGCCTCGGAAGGTGAGCCTAAAAGCTCTTCGCTCGCGTCGTACGCCGACCGGTCGATCACACCGAGGCGGGTCTGCCGTGCCCGAGCAGCGCAGGGGGGCGGGGACAGCGGCGGGAGCCGGGTCAGGAGCCACGGGGCGGGCCCGCAGCTGTGGCTCGGCGGACCGTCCTGCCGGGCCGGTCTCAGGGCAGGAGCTCGTCGACCAGCGAGGCCACCTGGTCCACCTCGATGAGGAAACCGTCGTGGCCGTACGGCGATTCGAGCACCCGCAGGTGGTCCGCGGAGGGGATGCCCGCCGCCAGCTCCGCCTGCTGCGACGGCGGATAGAGCCGGTCGGTGTCCACGCCCGCCACCAGTGTCCTCGCGGTCACCCGGCCGAGGGCGGCCCGTGTGCCGCCGCGGCCGCGCCCGACGTCATGGCTGTTCATCGCCTCGGTCAGCACCACGTAACTGCCCGCGTCGAAGCGGCGCACCAGCTTCGCCGCGTGATGGTCGAGATAGGACTCGACCTGGTAGCGGCCACCGCGCCAGGGGTCCTCCGCGCCCTGGGCCGAACGGCCGAAACGCACCGCGAGCTCCGGCTCGCTGCGATAGGTGACATGCGCGAGCCGGCGGGCCAGCCCCAGCCCGGTCTCCGGGCCCCGCCCCGTGTCGTGGTAGTGGCCGCCCTGCCAGTGCGGGTCGCCACGCACCGCGTGCAGCTGGATGTTCGCCCAGGCGATCTGCTCGGCGCTCGCCGCGGCCGTCGTGGCGAGCAGCAGCAGCGCGTCCGTGCGGTCCGGATGCGACACGGCCCACTCCAGCGCCCGCATGCCACCCATCGAACCGCCGACCACCAGCGCCCACCGGTCGACTCCGAGCGTGTCGGCCAGACCGGCCTCGGCCGCCACCTGGTCCCGCTGGGTCAGGAAGGGGAAGTCGCCACCCCAGCGACGTCGACCGGCGGCGAGCGACGAGGGACCCGTGCTGCCCTGACAGCCGCCCAGCACGTTCGGCGCCACCACGAACCACCGGTCCGTGTCCAGCGCCCGCCCCGGACCGACGAGCCCGTCCCACCAGCCGGGCGTGGGATGTCCGGGGCCGGCCGGACCGGCGACATGGCTGTCACCGGTCAGCGCGTGCAGCACCAGCACCGCGTTGGAGCGGTCCGGCGCGAGCCGTCCCCAGGTCTCGAACGCCAGCCGCACGCCCGGGAGTTCACCGCCCGCCTCCAGTCGCAGCGGCGCGTCCCGCTCGTACCACTGGCGACGCCCGGGCGGGTCCCCCTCCCGCCAGGCCCCGGAGGCCGGCGGGAGGGGAACCGCGGAAGGCGTCAGTACGGTGTTCAGGAGGCGCCCTTGGCCGCCCGGAACCCGGCCTCCAGATCCGCCTTCAGATCGGCCAGGTTCTCGATGCCGACCGACAGGCGCACCAGGCCCGGCGAGGTGCCGGTGGCCGCCAGCTGCTGCTCGTCCAGCTGGCTGTGCGTGGTGGACGCCGGGTGGATGATCAGGCTGCGCACGTCGCCGATGTTGGCGAGGTGGCTGAACAGCTCGACCGCGTCCACGAACCGCTTGCCGGCCTCCACGCCGTCCCGCAGCTCGAAGGAGAGCACCGCGCCCGCACCACGCGGCAGATAGCGCTGCCCCGCCTCGTACCAGCGGTTGGACGGCAGCCCCGGATAGTGGACCGCGGCGACCTCGTCGCGCTGTTCCAGCCACTCCGCCAGCGCCTGCGCGTTCTCGGAGTGCCGCTCGATGCGCAGGCTCAGCGTCTCCACGCCCTGCAGCAGCAGGAAGGCGGAGTGCGGCGACAGGGCCGGGCCGAGATCCCGCAGCAGCTGCACCCGCAGCTTCACCGCGAACGCGCCCGGACCGAGCGCGGGCCAGTACCGCAGGCCGTGGTAGCTCGGGTCCGGCTCGGTGAAGTCGGGGAACCGCTCGGCGTGCGCCCCGAAGTCGAAGGTGCCGCCGTCCACGACCACACCCGCGATCGTCGTACCGTGCCCGCCCAGGAACTTCGTCGCCGAGTGCACGACGATGTCGGCACCGTGCTCGATGGGGCGCAGCAGGAACGGCGTGGGCACCGTGTTGTCCACGATCAGCGGCACACCCGCCTCGTGCGCCACGTCCGCGACCGCCCGCACGTCCAGCACGTTGCCGCGCGGGTTGCCGAGCGTCTCCGCGAACAGCGCCTTGGTGTGCGGCCGGATCGCCGCCCGCCAGGCCTCCGCGTCGTCCGGGTCGTCCACGAACGACACCTCGATGCCGAACTTCGGCAGGGTGTGCCGGAACAGGTTGTACGTGCCGCCGTACAGCGAGGTGCTGGACACGATGTGGTCGCCGGCGCCCGCCAGCGTCAGGATCGCCAGTGTCTCCGCCGCCTGGCCCGAGGACAGCGCCACGGCCGCGACCCCGCCCTCCAGGGCGGCGATGCGCTGCTCGAACACGTCCTGGGTGGGGTTGTGGATGCGGGTGTAGATGTTGCCGGGTTCGGCCAGCGAGAACAGGTCGGCGGCGTGCTGGGTGTCCTGGAACACGAACGACGTCGTCTGATAGATCGGCGTCGCCCGAGCCCCGGTCGTCGGGTCGGGGGCGGCGCCCGCGTGGATCTGCTTGGTCTCGAAGGACCAGGCCGAGGTGTCGGGCCCGGCGGGCTCGCTCTCGGGGGTGTGGCCGGCGGCGACGGAGTCGAGGGGCTGACTCATGGTGGTTTTCCCTTGTGCGTAGGGCTGCGGGTGGAGACGGGGACGGCCGCCGCGGCGGTGGAGCACGTACGGAGCCCCAGAACCCGGAGCGGCGGGCGCGAAGCGTGTGCGGTGCCGCGAGAACCGGAGCGGCGGTCGGCGGAAGGTGGCGCGAGACGGCCGCGGACAGCCGGAGGAGCGGAGCGCGGTGAGCGGCGGCTGCTGGACAGCCGGAAGAGGAGTCAGCGCGCGGCGCGACAACAGGTCGCGGTACAGGACACGCGACCCGCACGGCAGAAGGATGCGGGGACGATCACATGGCTACGAAAACACAGCGAGAGGACGCGGACCAGCGACATGACGGGGGTGACATACAGCGTTCACGAAACGGGCCGGGGCGGAGGTTCAGCGGACGCGAGGAGTGAACGTGACACCGACACGGCCGCGGGGCGGCAGGGCCACGGCCAGGCGCGGGCGGGGATCGCCGGACACCTTCACGTCGTAGCGGCTGAGCACGGTGGCCAGGACGAGCACCGACTCCATGGTGAAGAACGCCTGCCCCACGCACTGGTGGGCGCCGTCGCCGAAGGGCAGGTAGGCCAGGGGGTGCCGGTCGCGTACGGCCTTCCGCTCGAACCGGGCAGGATCGAAGCGCAGCGGGTCGGGCCAGAACTCGGGCAGCCGGTGGGTGAGGTAGGGAGAGATGACCAGCGTGCTGCCGGCGGGCACGGGCACCCGCCCGACCGTGTCGTCCGCTCTGGCGACCCGGGGGACGGCCCAGGCCATCGAGTGGAGCCGCATCACCTCGGCCATCACCTGCTGCGTGAAGACCAGCTTCCGTACGTGCTCGGGCCGCGGCGGACCGCCCGCCAGCACCTGGTCCGCCTCCTCGCGCACGCCGGCCGCGACGGCGGGGTGCCGAGCCAGCGCGGCCCAGGCCCACGTGAGGGTCAGAGCACTGGACTCCGAACCGGCCACGAACAAGGCGACGATGTCCTGGCTGACATGCTCATCGCTCAGCGGCCGGCCGTCCGGCCCGTGCCCCCGCAGCAGACCGCTCATCAGGTCCACGCCGTCACCGCCCTGACGGCGGGCCCGCTCGATGACAGGCAGCAGGATCCGGTTGATCGTGCGGGTCGCTCGCAGGAAGGCCCGGTCCCCGGGCATCGGCACCCGGTGGGGAACGAACGGCATCGCCATCCGCCACAGCAGCGAACCCAGGGCCGTGGCCACCTCCTCGCCCAGCCGGTCGCACTGGCCGGCGCTGATCCGGGAGCCGAAGAAGACCGGATTGATCACGCGGTGCACCAGCCGGGTCATCTCCCGCACCGCGTCCACCGGCTCGGCCCGTGCCCGGCCGGCCAGCTCCGCCACCGCCTGATCGATCGAGGCAGCGATCACCTCCCCGGTCTGTCGCAGGTAGCCACCCGACATGCCCGTGCGCAGGATGTCGCGGCTGGCCAGCCAGCCCGGACCCTCCCCGGCGATGCCCTGGCCGGTCAGCCGCCCCAGGGCCTCCCACATCGCGGCTCCGCGGACGTAGTTGTCCGCACCGTCCCGCAGCACGTGCCGCACATGGTCCGGGTGCGTCACCAGAAGAGGCCGAAAGGGTCCCAGTCCCAGCCGCACCACCGCCCCCTGCGCCTGCCGGCCGACCCCCTCCATCAGCCCCAGCGGCCCTCCCGCCACCAGCCGGCCCAGCACCTGGCGGAAGGGAACAGCGTGAGCCTGGTCAACGAAGGGTGCGGGCATAGACGGCCGCCTTCCGACTCGATCCGGCCAGGGCGTGCCCGGATTCGTCACGTACGCACCCGGCCTACCCAGGCATGCCGCACCCTGCACGGGCCTATCGGGTGAGGGTGAGGATGAGGGCGAAGGCGCCGCCGTCCCGCCCGGTGGCGGGGGCAGCGGGGTGAGGACGTCACCCGAAGCCGGCCGGTCACGTCCGTGGTGTCAGGTGTCAGGTGTCAGGTGTCAGGTGTCATGTGTCATGGGCCGGTGTCGTGCCCGTGTCGTGCGCCGCCGGTCCCCGCACGGCGGCCAGCGTCGTCGCCAGCGACTGCCAGACGTGGGTCGCCAGGTCCAGGTTCCTCGCCCCCGTCGCCTGGCGGCCGAGCCGTTCCAGAATGCCGATGCCCTCCTCGACGCGGCCGTCCAGGATGGCCAGCCGACCGTCGAGAGCGGCCAGCCGTACCCGTTCCCGATAGGGGAGCCGCAGATCGTCGGAGCACAGCAGGGCACGTGACAGCGTGCGTGCCTCGTCCAACCTGCCTTCGTGGAACGCCAGATGGGCACGCAGCACGCGCAACTCCTGCACCTGCGGCGGCGTGCCGATCAGATCGATGACCACCGAGGCCTCCCGCAGCCAGCGCCGGGCCGCCTCCACCCGGGGCGGTGAGAGCTCCAGGGCGGTGGCGGTCGCGGCGGTGCGCAGCCGGGTCCACAGGGTCAGGTCGTCCCTACTGTGGAGCAGTTCGAGGGCGGTTTCCAGACGGCGCTGCGCGGTGACGTGGTCACCTTGCCGGTGGCTGACCAGAGACGCGGTGCACAGGGCCTCGGCCGCCTGCGGGGCGGTGGCCGAGGGAAGCAGGTTCCGCTCCAGTTCGTCCACGTGCACACGGGCCGCGTCCAACCGGCCCAGATCGGTCTCGATGCCGATCAGCGCCACCAGCGCGGGCAAGGTGTCGGCCGTGGGGAGTGCCTTCTCCAGCGCGACGGCCAGCGCGGTCGAGGCGGCCGGCTCCGCCGCCCGCAGGTCGCCCAGCGTCCGCAGGCAGCGCGCATAGCATACGTTCGACCGCACCGTCAGCTCCGGAGCCGCCAACAGGTCGTTCAGCTCGATGAGTTGGCGCAGCCGGGCGCGCTCCGCCTCGTAGTCGCCGTTGTGGTGGTCGATACGGCTGAGCTGCCACAGGGCCTGCCAGCGGGCCGCCGGATCGGCTGAGTCGTCCTCGCGCAGTGCCCGGAGCAAGGCGGCGGCGCACTCCGTGCCGGGCGGCGCGGAAGCGGCGGCCGCGAGCTCGCGGCTGAGGGAGTCGCCGTCCTGCGGCTCGCTCAGCACGGACTCCTCGATGCCGAGCCGCTGGGCGAGATAGGTCACGGCGCGCGGTGTGGGCCGGCGTTCACCCGACTCCAGGCGTGACAGGTACCCCGTCGACATGCCCTCGCCGACGACCGCTGCCTGGCTCAGGCCCCGTTGCAGCCTGAGCTTCCTCAGTCGTCGGCCGAAGTGCGGCTGTTCGAGCATTCCCACCCTCTGGTCCCCGAGGTCTCCGTGAGTCCGCTCCCTTCCACGCGTTTCGCGGGCGGCGTGCGGAAGTCATCCGAATTTTACGGACCGTCAACAAGGCGATCAACACAATTGCGGGCGGGCGCCACCTGCGCCTTGCCTCGGAGTTGGCTGAAAGTGTTCGCCGGAGAATCCTTGGCAAATAGATGCGCCAGTCAGGCAAACCCTTGCCAACGGCCTTTCCCCGCTTTAGCCTCCAAGGTGCCGCCCTGATGTGATCGTGTCTCGCCTCTGGAGGTCTCTGTGCTCCCTTGCGCCCGCTCGGGCTCAATTCGGAGATCGATCGCAGTCACGGTCACGGCATCCGCCTCCGCGGTCACGGCAGACGTTCCAGCGGCCCCGGTGGGTACGCCGCTGATGGTCCCCGACCGTCCAGGTCACACCTTCCGCACAGTCAGATCCCGCGCGGGAAACTGGGCCTGACAACGTTGTCCGTCGGTCGCGAGGCATCCCACCCCCCTCATGTACACAGAAAGACGGTTACGTCCGTGGTCACCACGAGCATCACCGCTTCCTCCGTGTCCGTCTCCTCCAGAGGCGACGGAACCGCCCCTGCCGGGGTCGCGTCGCCGGCTTTGCCGCAGGCCACCGCCGGTGGTCCCCGGCGCCGCGTGCACACGGCCCATCTGTCTCCCCGGGACCGGACCGTCACGGCGGCGGAGGCGGAGTTCGCCGGACGGTTCGGACTGAGCCCGGGCGAGATATACGGCCACGACCTCTGCGACCTCCTGTTCGCCCGATCCCCCGCACACCTGCGGAACCGGTTCGCCGAACTCCGCGAGGGCCGTTCCAGCTGGTTCACGGAACGGGTGACCGGACGGGACGGCACCGGCGGCACCTTCCGCGCCACCCTGACGGCCATAGCGGTCGCCGGCCCGGACGGCCCCGCCGGACTCGTCATCCTGCTCGGCCACAGCGAGGAGCCCGAACTCTTCCCCATTTACGGCGAGCAGACGCTCAGCGCGCTCGACGCACGCGTCCTCGAAGGAGTCGCGAGTGGTGCCTCGACGACACAGCTGGCCAGCAGCCTCTACATGAGCCGTCAGGGGGTCGAGTACCGCGTGGGCCGCCTGCTGCGCAGGTTCGACGCCCCCAACCGTCCCGCGCTCGTGGCGCGGGCCCACGGACTGGGCATGTTCGCCGCGGGGCAGTGGCCGCCCCGTCTCCTTCCGGAGTTCGTGGAGTAGCGGCCGCCCCGCGGGTTCCGCCGGTGCGGAGGCGGCCGTCGACGAGGTGCACACCGTCGGCGGCCGCCTCCCTCCGTGCCGCCGACGAGGTCCGCACCCGCGCCCACCGTCTTCGCGCGCCCATCGTCTTCGCGCGCCCATCGTCTTCGCGCGCCCATCGTCTTCGCGCGCCCATCGTCTTCGCGCGCCCATCGTCTTCGCGCGCCCATTCTCTTCGCACGCCCGCCACTGCCTCCGTTCACCACCGCCTCCGTTCGCCGGTGACCGGACCGGGCGGGCTCGGGCGGACCCGGGCGAACAGAGGTGGACTCGGGTGGACTTGGGCGGGTCCGGACCGACGGCTGGACGGCGGCGGGGCGGCCGGGCGTCGCCTACGCCGCCGAAGGCAGCCACGCCTCCCGAAACCGGCGGCGGGCCCGATGCAGCCGGGAGCGGACCGTCCCCACCGGGAGGGAGAGGGTCTGCGCCATCTCCTCCTCGGTGAGCCCGTAGGCGCGCAGGGTGAGGACCTGCCGGTGGGAGAGGGAGAGCCGCTCCAGGACGTCGGTGATGTGCACCGCGTCCAGAGGGTTGACCTCCTGGCCGGACTCGGCCCGCGCATAGGTGCCCTCCGGACCCGTCCGCTTCGCGGTGCGCACGGCCTCGCGCAGTGTCACCGCACGCACCCAGCCGTAGAAGGCGTCCGGTTCGCGCAGGGTGCGCAGCCCGCGGTAGATGGCCAGCAGCGCCTCCTGGGTGGCGTCGGCGCCGTCGTCGTGGGTGACGGACCGGCACAGCCGGGCCACGTACGGCGTGATTCCGGTCAGCAGGTGGTTCATCGCCTGCTCGTCGCCCGCCTGGGCGCGGGGCAGCAGCGCGAGCGGCGCGGGGGTCTGGCTGAGGGTGCTCATGTGGGGGAGTGCTCCTTGTGACAGCCGGTGAGGTCGTGCGCGGTGGGCCGGGGTGGCCGTCCTCACCGTGCGGGCGCGGGCGCGGGCCGGGGCTCGGCGGCGCCCGCGAAGGCGAGAAGTCCGGTGCGGACGTCGTCCCGGAACGCCCGCATGAAGGACGGGCTGAAGCAGGCGGTGGAGTGTGGGAACTCGATGGCGAGCCGTCCGTCGAACGAGACGACGCACGCCATGACCGGGCTGCGGCCCGCCTGCGGGAAGTAGTGCTCGCGGGCCGGCACCAGCCGGACGTCGGTCGCGCGCAGTCCGGCCGGCAGCCGTGGGCCGGACACCACACCCATGTTCGTGGCGATCACGGTGGCGAGCTGGAGCGCCGGATTGCGCGGGATCTCCGGCGTGATCCGCATCTCGTGGTGGTGATCGGCGCGCGCTATGAAGTCGCCGAGCCGGGTGTGGACGGCACGGGCCAGCGCCAGCGGCTCGGTGTCCGGAGCGACGTCCAAGGTCTGGAGGTGGGTGGTGACCGCCGGCACCATGACCGCGGCGGGCAGCGGCGGGGACAGCCGCGACCGCAGGTCCACCGGCGACAGGCAGCCGAGAGTGCGGGGACCGTCGCCCTCCAGACGACGCCGTGCCGTCGTCAGAAGCGCGGCGGCGACGAGGGAGTGCACGGACACGCCCGCCTCGCGCGCGGCCCGCCGGAGGAGGCCGGTGTCCTCCGCGTCGAGGGTCAGCCGCCGCACCTCGATCTCACCGGCCGGTGCCGTGCCCTGTCCGGCGCCGGGAGCGGCCGGCGGCGTCACGTCGTACGGCACGAGCGCGACGGGGTGTCGCCGTGCTTCCTCGACGCGCCGTTCCAGGTAGGCGGCGGTGGTCGCCGGGTCGGCGTCGGGCAGCAACCGGCTGATGGGCTGCGGCCAGTCAGGGGTCTCGGCGGCATCCCCGGAGGCACGGGCGGCCGGCACCGGCGTCCTCCCGCCCTCGACCAGCGTGCGGTACTGGTCCCAGAGGGCGTTGTGCAGGGCGATGCTGCTGTGCCCGTCCGTGATGGTGTGGTCCACGACGAGCACGAACAGGTGGCGGTCGCCGTCCGGCTCGCTCACCAGGACCGCGCGGCTGAGCGGTCCGCCGACGGGCAGCGGGGTGTTGAGCTCCGTCGCATGGGCCTCCTCCACCCCGCCGGTGCGGGTGATCAGCCGGGGCCGCTCGTCCTCGCCGAGGAGTCGGAGAACGAAGCCCTGGCCGTCCGGTGCGATGCGCGTACGCAGCGTCGGATGGGTCTGCGTGACGGCGTCGAACGCCGCCGACAGCGCTTCGACGTCCACCCGTCCGCGCAGGGTGCAGGAGAGCACTGCTCTGCTGCGCTGCCCGACGTACAGCGTCTCGACCGGACACAACGCACGGTGCATGCCGCCCGCCTCTTTCCGTCGCTCTCATTTCTTCGGTTCACGGCAGGTGACGGCCCGTCACCGCCGGGGGTCGCGCTGGTCCGACGCCCCTTCGAGAGTGCAATGCCGGGCGCCGGTGAATCCACCTGGGACGGGGCGTTGGGGGAAAGTCTCGGGAATTCCCTAAAGGTCGCCGGGGCCCGGTGCTATCCCGGATCCGGGACAGTTCAGGGAAATACCTGAATTCCCCCCTGCCCGGCCGGTTCGGACTTGATCGGTTTCGCCGTCCCGTCGCACTCTGAAGGCACTTGCAGGGCCGGCGGTGGGGTCGTGCCGACCTCCCGTCCTCGGCGCGCCGGCGTGCCTTTTCCCGCCGTACGGGCCGAGGCCGCACCCCCGTCCACCCGACCGGGCGTCCCCGGCCGGGACGTTACGACCTGTCACGTGAGGGCTGTGCCATGTCACTCCACGAGGACGATCACCGACCGCTGTCCGGAGCCCAGAAGGGACTGTGGTACGCCGGGCGGCTCGCGTCCGACCACGCCGCGCACAACACCGCGGAGGCGGTGGAGATCCACGGCCCCCTGGACACCGGCCTGTTCGAGGCCGCCCTGCGCCGGACCGTCGGCGAGGCCGACACCTTCGCGCTGCGGTTCCTCGACACGGACGACGGTCCTCGCTGCCACCCGGCCCCGGACGCGCAGGACTGGACCCTGCGCCGGGTCGACGTCGGCGACGCCGCCGACCCGGAGGCGGCCGCCTGGGAGCACGTGCGCGCGGAGCTGGCGACACCGGTGGACCTCGACAAGGGACCGCTGTTCTCCCACACCCTGCTCACCCTCGCCACCGACCGGCACCTGTGGCTGCTGCGGGCCCACCACCTCCTGCTCGACGGGTACAGCTACAAGCTGCTGGGCCGCCGCCTCGCCGACGTCTACAACGCGCTGGCCGAGGGACGCGAACCCGCTCCGGCAAGGTTCGCTCCCGTGGGCCGCCTCCAGAGCGAGGAGGAGGCCTACCTGGCCTCGGAGCGCTGCGCCCGCGACCGGGACCACTGGACGCGGCGGCTGGCCGGACTGCCGGAGCCCGCGCGGCTCACCCGCCGCGACGCCCCGCCCGTGGCCCCGTTCCTGCGCCGCACCGCGGAGCTGACGGACGCGGAGGCCGAGGCCCTGTCGGCCGCCGCGGCCCGGCTCGGCGCCACCCGCACCGACCTGCTCACCGCCGCCGTCGCCGCCTACCTGCACCGCATGACCGGCGCCGGCGACCTCGTGCTCGGCATGGCCACGATGAGCCGGCTCGGCAGCGCCGCCCTGCGCACCCCCGGCACCGCCTCCGACATCCTGCCGCTGCGCGTGGCCGCCGGCCCCGGCACCTCCGTCGCCGACCTGGTCCGCTCGGTCGCCGCCGAACTGGAGGCGCTGCGCCGGCACCAGCAGTATCGGGGCGAGTTCATCCGCCGCGACCTGAACCTGCTGGGCACCGGCCGCCGACTGTACGGGCCGGTGCTCAACATCGTCCCGTTCACCGAGACCCTCCACTTCGGCGGCCACCCGGCCACCTGGCACCATCTCTCCGGCGGCGCCGTGGACGACCTCCAGATCTCCGTGCGGCCCGGCTCCCGGCCCGGCGGGCTGTGGCTGGCCTTCGACGCCAACCCCGCCTTGTACGAGGAGGACGAACTCGTCCTGCACCGCGACCGGTTCCTCGCACTGCTGCGCCTGCTGGCGGACGCGGCGCCCGAGACGCCCGTGGCAGACCTGGACCTGCTGCTGCCAGGTGAGCACCCGAGTGACGAACCCGTACAGGACTTCCCCGTCACCGACACCCTCACCGACTTGTTCGAGCGGCAGGCGCGGGCCTGGCCGGAGCGCGTCGCGGTGACGTACGAGGACGGACGGCTCACCTACGCGGAACTCGACGCCGAGGCCAACCGGCTCGCCAGGCTGCTCGCCGAGCGCGGCGCGGGCCCGGGCCGGGTGGTGGCGCTCGCCCTGCACCGCGGCCTGCGGCTGCTGCCCGCCCTGCTGGCCGTCCTCAAGACCGGAGCCGCCTACCTGCCGCTGGACCCCGGACACCCGGCCGAGCGCCTGCGGCTCGTCATGGAGGACGCGGCACCCGTCCTCCTCGTCACGGAGACCGACCTCGTGCCCCGCCTCACCGGCGACGTGCCCGCTGTCGTCCTCGACGACCCCGCCGTCGAGGCGGACCTCGCCGCCCGCCCGGCCGGCGAGCTGACCGACGCCGAGCGCCGGGGCCCGACGAGCCCGTCGGACATCGCGTACATCATCCACACCTCAGGCTCCACCGGCCGCCCCAAGGGTGTGCCCGTCGCGCACGCCAACGTGGTCCGCCTCTTCGCCGCCGCGGCCGAGCACTTCGACTTCGGTGCCGACGACGTGTGGACGCTGTTCCACTCCTACGCCTTCGACTTCTCGGTGTGGGAGATCTGGGGCGCCTTGCTGCACGGCGGCCGGCTCGTCGTCGTCCCCTACGCCGTCAGCCGCTCGCCCGGCGACTTCCTGCGGCTGCTGCACCGCGAGGGCGTCACCGTCCTCAACCAGACGCCGTCCGCCTTCGAACAGCTCATGGATGCCGACGCCGAGCGCACACCGGGCGACGGCCCGGATCCGGCAGGCGCCCTGCGCCACGTCGTCTTCGGCGGCGAGGCCCTGCGCCCCGAGCGGCTGCGCCCGTGGGCCGAGCGGCACGGCCTGGACCGTCCGGCGCTGGTGAACATGTACGGCATCACCGAGACCACCGTGCACGTCACCCACCACCGCATCACCGAGGCCGACCTGACCGATCCCCGCCGCACCAGCGTCATCGGCGGGCCGCTGGCGGACCTGCGGGTGCACCTGCTGGACCCGGCGGGCCGGCCGGTGCCGCCGGGCGCCGTCGGCGAGATGCACATCGCGGGCGCGGGCGTCGCCGCCGGATACCTCGGCCGGCCCGAACTGACCGCCGAGCGGTTCCTCGACGACCCGTACGGCCCGCCCGGCGGCCGGATGTACCGCTCCGGCGACCTGGCACGGCGCCGCGCCGACGGCACCCTGGAGTACATCGGCCGGGCCGACCAGCAGGTCCAGCTGCGCGGCTTCCGCGTCGAACCCGGCGAGATCGAGGCCGTCCTCGCCGCCCACCCGCAGGTCACACGGGCCGCCGTCGTCGTACGCAGCGCCGACAACGGCGCCCGGCAGCTCGTCGCCTACACGGTGTGCACCGGGCCGCAGCCGCCGAGCCCGCCGGAGCTGCGCGCCCACGCCGCCGCCCACCTGCCCGACCACATGGTCCCCGCGGCCTGCGTGAACGTCGACGCGCTCCCGCTGACCGCCAACGGCAAGCTCGACACCGATGCCCTGCCCGCGCCCGACTTCACTACCGCCGCGGTTGGTGCCCGCCCGGAAACACCCGAACAGGCCCTGGCCTGCGCCCTGTTCGAGGACGTGCTGCGGCTGCCGCGCGACACGGTGGGCGCCGACGCCAACTTCTTCGACCTGGGCGGCGACTCCCTGCTCGCCACCCGCCTGCTGGCCCGTCTGCGGCACGACAGCGGCGTCGAGGTGCCCATCACCGCCCTGTTCGACGGACCCACTCCGGCCGCGCTCGCGCGGCGGCTCGCCGACCGGCCCGACACCACTCCCGACCGCCCGGCCCTCGGCGACGTCACCCGTCCCGGACTCCTCCCGCTGTCCTACGCCCAGGAACGCATGTGGTTCCTCAACCGGCTCGACGGGTCGGCGGCCACCTACAACATCCCGCTGGTCGTGCCGCTCGGCCCCGCCGTGGACGCCGAGGCGCTGCACGCGGCGCTCGGCGACCTCACCGACCGGCACGAGAGCCTGCGGACCGTGTTCGCCGACCAGGACGGCACGCCCCACCAGCGGATCCTGCCGCCGGGCGAGCTGCGCCCGCAGCTGCGCCGAGTGGACTGCCCGGCCGACGAGATCGCCGCGCACCTCACCGCCGCTTCCCGGCACCGCTTCGACCTGTCCCGCGAAAGCCCCCTGGCCGCCTGGCTGTTCGGAACGGGGGAGGAGCGCACGCTGCTGCTGGTGCTGCACCACAGCGCGGCCGACGGCTGGTCGC
Source organism: Streptomyces sp. NPDC001532 (assembly GCF_040298625.1). NCBI lineage: Bacteria > Bacillati > Actinomycetota > Actinomycetes > Kitasatosporales > Streptomycetaceae > Streptomyces > Streptomyces sp. NPDC001532. The sequence continues at coordinate 178,554 of NZ_JBEPAL010000009.1, read as the reverse complement.
TGCGCCCCCTCGCCGACGACCTGACCGCCGCCTACGCGGCCCGCCGCGCCGGCCGCGCCCCGGCCTGGACCCCGCTGCCGGTGCAGTGTGCCGACCACGCCCTCTGGCAACGCGCCCTGCTCGCACCCCTGCCCGAGGGCACGGGACGGCTGGAGCGCCTGACCACGCACTGGCGCGAGACGCTGGCCGGTCTGCCCGAGGAGTGCACGGTGCCCGGCGACCGGCCCCGCCCCGAGGCCCCGGACGGCGCCGGCGCTCACGTCACCGAGACCGTGGACGCCGCACTCCACCGGAGCCTGCTCGACCTCGCCGAACGCGAGGGCGCCAGCCTGTTCATGGTGCTGCACGCCGCGATGAGCGCCCTGCTCACCCGCTGCGGAGCGGGCGAGGACGTCATCGTGGGCACACCGGTCGCGGGCCGCTCCGAACCCGCCCTGGACGACCTGATCGGGCTGCTCACCAACACCCTCGTGCTGCGTGCCGACACCTCCGGCGACCCCTCCTTCCGGGACCTGCTCGCCCGGCTGCGCCCGCACGACCTCGCGGCGCTGGACCACCAGGACCTGCCCTTCGACCGACTCGTGGACGAACTCAACCCGCCCCGCCGACCCGGCCGCCACCCGCTGTTCCAGGTCATGCTCGCGCTCCAGAACAACGAGCCCGCCGTGCTCCGCCTGGACGACCGCGAGGTGCCGCTGCGGCCCACCGCCACCGGCACCGCCAAGTTCGACCTCTTCGTCGACGTCCTCGAACGGCACGGCGCGGACGGCACGCCCGACGGACTCGATCTGCACATCGAGTACGCCACGGACCTCTACGACGCCGCCACCGCCGAAGACATCGCCCGCGCCCTCGGAGAGCTGCTGCGCGCGGTCTGCGTGGACCCGGACCGCAGGATCGGCGACCTTCCCGCACCACCCCCGCGCACCCCCGCCGCGTCCCCGGCGACCGCCGGGACCGGCACCGCCGAGGTGGCCGACGCGGCCCTGTCCGTGCCCGGCATCCGCGACGCCGTCGCCCTGCCCGGCTCCGACGGCGCGCCACCGCACCTGTACGTCGTGCCGGGCCGCGCCGACGCCGCCGAACGCGTCGAGCGGATCCTCGACGAGTCCGGCCAGAGAGCGGTCCGCGTCACGGCGGTCAACGCCCTGCCCCGCACCTCCGACGGCGCACTCGACACGGCCGCGCTGCGCGCCCTGCCTCCGGTCGATCGCGCCGCCGCCGACGCCTGGCGCCAGCGCCTGGCCCGCGTCCCCGGCGTCCGCACGGCCGAGGCCGAGGTGGAGGCCGCCCCGCAGGAACTGCCCCGCCGCCACACCGGGACCGCGCGCCGCACCGCCCCGCCGGCACCGGCCGACCGCCCGCGCACCGCGACCCGAGCCGTCCCCGCGCTCAGCGAGGGACCGGAGCTGACCGAACCGACCGTGCCCGGCTGGGCGCAGGCCCTCGTCCGAGCCGCCGAACGCGACACGGGCGACATCGTGCACGTGCGCGCCGACGGCAGCGAGACACGGCGCAGCTACGCCTCCCTGGTCACCGAGGCCTCCCAGGTCCTCGCCGGACTGCGGCGCGCCGGACTGCGCCCCGGCGACCAGGTGATCCTCCAGTGCGACGACAGCGAGGACTTCCTCGCCGTGCTGTGGGGCTGCGTCCTCGGCGGCTTCGTCGCCGTCCCGCTGACCGTCCCCGCCTCCTACACCACCCCGTCGGCGGCGCTCACCAAGCTGGAGGGCATCTGGCGGATGCTCGGCCGGCCCTGGATGGTGTGCTCCGCCGCCCTGGAGCCCGGCCTGCGCGACCTGGCCGACCGGCAGGACTGGCCCGGCCTGCGGCTGACCACGGCCGACGCGCTGCGCGACGCACCCGAGGACCGCGACTGGCACGCCGCAGGGCCCGACGACCTCATCCTGATGCTGATGACGTCCGGCAGCACCGGCCTGCCCAAGGCCGTGCGCCTGACCCACCGCAACGTGCTGACCCGCTCCGCCGCCACCGGGCAGCTGAACGGGCTCGGCGAGCGGGACGTCTCCCTGAACTGGATCCCGCTCGACCACGTCACCGGCGTGGTGATGTTCCACCTGCGCGACGTGTACCTGGGTTGCCGGCAGATCCACGCGCCGACCTCCTGGATCCTGCAGGACCCGCTGCGCTGGATGGACCTCGCCCACCGGCACCGGGTCACCGTCACCTGGGCGCCCAACTTCGCCTTCGGCCTGCTGGCCGAACAGGCCGACCGCTTCGGCGACCGGCAGTGGGACCTGACGCCGATGCGGCTGGTGATGAACGCCGGCGAGGTCGTCGTGGCCGCCGCCGCCCGCCGGTTCCTGCACGTCCTGCGCCCCTACGGACTGCCCCAGGACGTCATGCACCCCGGCTGGGGCATGTCGGAGACCTGCTCGGTGGTCACCGACGCCGTACTGCCGTCCGAGGCACCCGGCACCGACGAGACGTTCGTCAGCTGCGGCCTGCCCTACCCCGGCTTCGCCATGCGGATCGCCGACGAGCACGGCACCGTCCTCACCGAGGGCGAGGTCGGCCGGCTCCAGGTCCGCGGCACCTCGGTGACCGGCGGCTACCACGACAACCCGGCGGCCGACGCCGAGGCGTTCACCCGCGACGGCTGGTTCGACACCGGCGACCTGGCCTTCCTGCGCGACGGCGAGCTGTACATCACCGGCCGCGCCAAGGACGTCATCATCGTCAACGGCGTCAACCACTACAGCCACGAGATCGAGGCCTGCGTCGAGGAACTGCCTTGCGCCGTACGCAGTTTCACCGCCGCGGTCGCGGTGCGCACCGACCCGGCGGCCACCACCGACGAACTCGCCCTCTTCGTCCACCTCGCCCCCGGCCACGACCCCGCCACCGCGCTGCGCGAGATCGCCGGCAAGGTGACCCGGGAGATCGGCGTCAGCCCCGCCTTCCTCGTACCGGTCGCCACCGACGCCGTCCCCAAGACCGAGATCGGCAAGATCCAGCGGACCAAGCTGCGCAAGAGCTTCGAGGCGGGCGCTTTCGACGACGCGGTCCGCGAGGCCCAGCTGCTGCTGGGCACCGCCGCCACCCTGCCCGACTGGTTCCTGCGGCCGGTGTGGCAGCGCGCCGAACGCCACCACCCGCGCGCGGCGGTGACCGGCCGGCACGTCCTCGTCCTGGCGGGCGACGACCCGCGGGCCCATGACCTCGCCGGGCGCCTGGCGCGGTCGGTACGGGCCGACGGCGGGCTGTGCACCGAGGTCACCGACGGAACGTCGTACGCCCGGATCGACGCCGCCCACCACCGCGTCCGGCCCGCCGACGAGACCGACCACCAGGCGCTGCTGCGGGCCCTCGAAGCCGACGGGCGGCCGGTCGACATCGTCGTGCACCTCGCCGCGCCGCACACCGGCGAGGCGGCCGACCCGGCGTCCGCCGAGACCGCCACCGCCCGCCTGCTCGCCCTCGCCCGCGCCCTCGCCGACCGGCCCGGCGGTCCCCGGCCGGCCGACCTGCTGTACGTGACGGCCGGCGCCCAGGCGGTCACCGCCGAGGACCGCCCGTCCCCGGCGCACGCCATGGCCGGAGCCGTCCTGAAGTCGCTGCGGGAGGAGGTGAGCGGACTGCGGTGCGTCCACCTCGACCTCGACCCGCGCGGCGACCACGACCCGGTGCCGCTGCTGCTCGCCGAGGCGGCCGGCACCCCCGCCGACACCGAGGTCGCCCACCGCGGCGGACGGCGCCACGTGCGCCGGCTCGCCCCGCTGCCCGAGCAGGCCCCCCGCACCGAACCGCCCGCCGCCGACGGCTTCCACCTCCTCAGCGGCGGACTGGGCGGCGTCGGCACCGAACTCGCCGCCCACCTGCTGCGCACGCCCGGCACCCGGCTCCTCGTCCTCGGCCGCACCCCGCTGCCCCCGCAGGACACCTGGCCCGAGCACCTGGCCGCCGGCGGGACCGTCGCCGCCCGCATCGAGGCCTACCGGCGCCTCAGCGAACTCGGCGACGTCCGGTACGCGTGCGCCGACGTCACCGACGAACCGCGGGTACGGGAAGCCGTCCGCGCCGCCGCCGAGCACTGGGACGCACCGCTGACATCGGTCCTGCACCTGGCCGGATCCCTCGTCGAACGCCCCGTCGGCGAACTCGACCCCGCCGCCTGGCGCGAGGCCCTGGACGCGAAGGTGCGCGGCGCCTGGACCCTGCACCGCGTGAGCACCGACCACCCCGTCACCTCCTTCCTCACCTTCTCCTCGGTGAACGGCTGGTTCGGCGGCGCGCTCAACACCGCCTACGCCGCCGCCAACGCCTACCTCGACGCGCTCGCCCTGCACCGCCGCGGCCTCGGCCTGCCCGCGCAGAGCCTGGCGTGGAGCATGTGGCGCGAGCGCGGCATGAGCAGCGGCTACCGGCTCGCCGCGCTCACCGAGGCCCGCGGCTACCGCGTCCTGGACACCACCGCCGCGCTGCGCTCCTTCGACCTCGCCCGCACCCTGGACGAACCCCACCTGCTGATCGGCGCCGACCGCAGCGCCCCCTGGGTCCGCAGCCACGTCCTCGAACCCGCCCGCCAGGTACGGCGGCTCGCCGGCCGCGTCGCCCTGGAGGACGGCGCCGACCTGGGTGTGTTGTACCGGGCCGCCGCCGAGGCCGCCGAAGCCCTCGGAACCGCCGAAGCTGTCGGAGTTGTCGGAGTTGCCGGAGCCGCCGAAGCACTCGTGGCCGCCGGAGCTGGCCGGGCCGCCGCCGAAGCAGCCGCTGGAGCTCGTGGAGCCACCAGCGGGGAGCACTGGGTGCTGCGCGCGGCCGGCGACGCCGCGCGGCCCGAAGCCTCCGCCGGCCAGGACGCGCGGCTGGACGACCGCGAGCACGGCGAGGACCGCGAGGGCCGTGAGGCCCGGCTCGGCCGGCAGGATCCCGAGCACCTGGAGAACCTGGAGAGGCGGCTCGCCGGCCTGTGGTGCGACGTCCTCGGGCGCGACCGGGTCGGCCGGGACGAGAACTTCTTCGACCTCGGCGGCAACTCGCTGCTCCTGGTCGCCGCGCAGAGCGCCGTCCAGCGGGCATTCGGGATCGAGCTGCCCGTCGTGGACCTGTTCGCGCACCCCACCGTGCGCGACCTGGCCCGCCACCTCGCCGCCCGCATCGAACCGCGGACCGCGCCCGCCGAACCGTCGGCGGACCCGCGGACGCCACCGGAGAACGCCGGGACCGGGCCGAACGGCCTGGACCGCGCAAAGGAACGAGCCCAGCGGCAGCGCGCGGCCCGCGCCCGCCGCTCCGCACGGCACGGGAAGGACCGAGGCCATGCCTGAGACCACCGAACCGCAGGACGAGCAGGCACCGGCCGTCGCCGTCATCGGCATGGCGGGCCGCTTCCCCGGCGCCGACGACCTCGACGCGTTCTGGGACAACCTGGCCGCCGGACGCGAGTCGGTGCGGCCCGTCACCGACGAGGAGTTCCTCGCCGCCGGCGGATCCGCACGCGACCTCGACGACCCCACGCTGGTCCGCATGGCGTCGGTCATCGACGGCATCGACCGCTTCGACTCCGGGTTCTTCGGCTACAGCCCCGCCGAGGCCGCCGTCGTCGACCCCCAGCAGCGGCTCCTCCTGGAGACGGCGTACCACGCCCTGGAAGACGCCGCCTGCCTCGGCTCGGGCGCCGCGACCGGCACCTTCGGCGTGTACGCGGGCAGCGGCGACAGCCGCTACTACCCGGCCCACGTGCACCCGCGCTACGCCGGACAGCCCGGCTCGGTCGAACTCGTGCACGCGGCCACCGCCAACTCGCTGGGCACGCTCGCCACCCGTGTCTCCTACGAACTCGGGCTGACCGGACCGAGCGTGTCCCTCCAGACCGCCTGCTCCACCGCGCTCGTCGCCGTGCACACCGCCTGCCAGGACCTGCTCGACCACCGGTGCGACACCGCGCTGGCCGCCGCCGTCTCCGTCAACCCCTCGGCGCTGCTCGGCTACCGCTACGTGCCCGACGGACCCTTTTCGCCCGACGGACACTGCCGCGCGTTCGCCGCCGACGCCGCCGGGACCTCCTCCGGCGACGGCGTCGGCGCCGTCGTCCTCAAACGGCTGGAGGACGCCCTCGCCGACGGCGACCGCATCCGCGCCGTCATCCGGGGCAGCGCCGTCAACAACGACGGCCGCCGCAAGGTCGGCTTCAGCGCGCCCAGCGCCGCCGGGCAGACCGAGGTCATCCTCGCGGCGCAGGCCCAGGCGATGACCGACGCCGGCACCATCGGCCTGGTCGAGGCGCACGGCACCGCCACCCGCCTCGGCGACCCCATCGAGGTGGCCGCGCTCACCGAGGCCTTCCGGTACTCCACGGACCGCCACGGCTACTGCGCCCTCGGCTCGGTGAAGACCAACATCGGCCACCTGGGCGCGGCCGCGGGCATCGCCGGACTCATCAAGGCCGTCCTCGCCCTGGAACACCGGCAGATCCCGCCGAGCCTGCACTTCGAACGGCCCAACCCGCACATCGACTTCGCCACCGGCCCCTTCCGGGTGCCCACCACCCTGGAGGACTGGCCCGCCGGCGACCACCCCCGGCGGGCGGCCGTCAGCGCCTTCGGCATCGGCGGCACCAACGCCCACGTCATCCTGGAGGAGACGCCGCCCACCCGGCCCGCACCGCACCGCGCACCGGAGGACGGCCGCCGCCTGGTGCTGCCGCTGTCCGCGCGCACCGCCGGCGCCCTGCGCGGCCAGGCCGACGCCCTCGCCCGCCACCTCGAACGGCGGCCGGATCTGCGCCTGGACGACATCGCGCACTCCCTGCGCACCGACCGGCCCGCGCTGCGCCACCGCCTGACCGTCACGGCCGCCTCCCGCGACGAGGCCCTGGCCGCACTGCGCACCGCCGCACCCACGACACCGGCCCTGCCGGACGAGCCCGCCCGGGTGGCGTTCCTGCTGCCGGGCGGCGGCACCCAGTACCCCGGCATGGGCGCCGACCTCTACCGCGAGCACGACGTCTACCGCGACACCGTCGACGAGTGCGCACGCATCCTGCGCCCCGCCCTCGGCGCCGACCTGCGCGACACCCTGCTCCAGCGGCGGCAGTCCGACAGCACCAGCATGTTCCTGGCCCTGGTGGTCACCGAGTACGCCCTCGCCCGCACCCTCATGGCGGCAGGAGTGCGGCCGGACGCGCTCGTCGGCCACTCGCTCGGCGAGTACACGGCCGCCTGCCTGGCCGGAGTCATCGACCTCGACGAGATGCTGCCGCTGGTCGCCGAACGCATCCGCCTCATCAGCTCCGCCGGCGGCGCGACCACCGGCGTGGCGGCACCCGCCGAGGACGTGCTGCCGCTGCTCGACGACGAGCTGTCCCTCGCCGCGGTCAACGGTCCCGCCGCCTGCACCGTCGCCGGTCACGAGGACGCCGTCGCCCGTTTCGAGGCCGAACTCACCCGGCGGGGTCTGCCGTTCCGCAGGCTGCGCATCCCGGCCGCTGCCCACTCCCACGTCCTGGACCCGGTGCTGGAGACGTACGAGAAGCACCTGCGCGGTGTCACCCTGCGCCCGCCGCGGATCCCGTTCGTCACCAACGTCACCGGAACCTGGATCACCGACGAGCAGGCGACCTCCGTCCGGCACTGGCTCGATCACACCCGCGCCACCGTGCGGTTCGCCGACGGCATCACCACCCTCGGCGAACGCCACCCCGTCCTGGTCGAGATCGGACCCGGCGACACCCTGACCAAGCTGGCCGCCGCCCAGCTCGCCCAGCACAGCCCGGTGACCGTCACCACCATGCGGCACGCCAAGGCCGACGCCTCAGACGGTTTCGTCCTCGCCGAGGCGCTGGGCCGGCTGTGGAGCGCCGGCGTCGACACCGCGCTCCCCGACGTCCCCGGCACACCCCGACGTGCCCCGCTGCCCCCGTACGCCTTCGAACGGCACCGCCACTGGATCGACGCCCCCGGCGCCCGCACCGACCCCGGCACGCCGGAGACCGGGACCGCTGCGGACACCGGACCGGTCCTCGGACCGCGGCCCCGCCTGACCACCGAGCACGTGGCCCCGCGCGGCGAACGCGAACAGGCGGTGACCCGGCTGTGGGAGGAGACCCTGGGCATCGGCGGCATCGGCGTCCACGACAACTTCTTCGACCTGGGCGGCGACTCCATGCGCGCCGTCGTACTGGCGGGCCGGCTCCGCCAGGCCGGTGTCCTCGACGTGCCCGCCGCGACCCTGCTGGCCCAGCCCACCGTGGCCGGTCTCCTCGCGGCGGCCGACGACACCTCCACCGAGGAGCCCGGCGGCGACACGAACGCGCTCGCCCCGCTCCTCCCGCTGCGCGCCCAGGGCGAGGCGACACCGCTCTTCTGCCTCCACCCCGGGGCGGGTGTCTCCTGGCGCTACACGGGCCTGCTGCCCCACCTCGGCGGCGACCAGCCGGTCTACGGCATCCAGGCCGCGGGACTCGACGGCACCCGGCCGCCCGCCCCGGACGCGCGGACCATGGTCGCCTCCTACATCGACCTCGTCCGCCAGGTGCAACCGCACGGCCCGTACCGCCTCCTGGGCTGGTCCTACGGCGGCTTCGTCGCACACGCGATGGCCTGCGCCCTTCAGGAGCAGGGCGAACAGGTCGAACTGCTGGCCATGCTCGACGCCCCCCAGCCGTACGGCACCTCCTACGACGCCACGGCGGCCGAACGCCAGGTGGCGGCCCTGCTGGCCAGGGTCGCCGGCCTGCCCGCCGAACCGGCGGGGGAGCGGCCGCCGAGCGTCACGGACGTCCTGGACCGCATCGACGCCAACCTGGCCGCCGATCCCGCCAGTTCGCCGGTCACCCGGGCCGAGGCCGCGGCCATCGCCGACGTCATGCGCAACAACCTGCGCCTGGCACCCCAGTTCGCACCCGGTGTCTTCCGCGGCGACGTGCTGTTCTTCAGCGCCGGCCAGGAGCGGGCCACCGACTTCCCCGGCGACCTCGCCGTGCTCCCCGACAAGGCCGACGGCTGGCGGCCGTACGTCGACGGCGCCCTCCAGGACCACCGGGTGCCGTGCGGCCACTACGAGATGACCGAACCCGAGCCCATCGCGCTGATCGGCGCAGCGGTCGCCGAGGCGCTGCGCAAGACCTCCGCCTGACGTCCTTATGACGTCCGTATGACGTCTGCCTGATGTCCGTCTGACGTCCGTGTGACGTCAGCCTGACCTCCGTATGACCGACCGGCCCCTGCCCGCTGCCGCGCCCCGAGCGGGCTCCGACCGTCCAGGAGACCCCACGTGATCACGACCGCCGCCCAGGAGCTCTACGAACTCGGCGACGCCCCCGAGATGGGCACCGTGCCGAAGAAGATGTACGCCTCGCTGATCCGTCGTGAACGCTACGGGCAGCCCGTCGACGCCTTCCGCACCGAGGTGGTCGACGTACCGCCGGTCGGACGCGGGCAGGTGCTCGTCAAGGTGATGGCGGCCGGCGTCAACTACAACAACGTCTGGGCGTCCCTCGGACACCCGCTCGACGTGATCGCCGCCCGGCAGAAGGCCGGCGCCACCGAGGACTTCCACATCGGCGGCTCCGACCTGTCCGGCGTCGTGTGGGCCGTCGGCGAAGGGGTGCGGGACGTCCGGCTCGGCGACGAGGTCGTCGTCCTGGCCAGCCGGTGGGACGAGACGGCCGAGGACATCCGCCTCGGCGCCGACCCGGCCTTCTCCACCACCCAGCGCGTGTGGGGATACGAGGAGAACTACGGCTCCTTCGCCCAGTTCGCCGTCGTCGACGACTATATGTGCCACCCCAAGCCCGCCCGCCTGTCCTGGGCCGAGTCCGCCTGCTACATGGCGACGGCCGCCACCGCCTACCGCCAGCTCTTCGGCTGGGAGCCGCACACGGTCCGGCCCGGCGACCCGGTCCTCATCTGGGGTGGCGCAGGCGGCCTGGGCTCCATCGCCATCCAGCTCGTACGGCACGTCGGCGGCATCCCGGTCGCCGTCGTCTCCAGCGAGGAGCGCGGCGAGTTCTGCGTGAAGCTCGGCGCCCAAGGATGGATCGACCGGCGCGAGTTCGACCACTGGGGCCGGATGCCGGACACCTCCGACGAGGCGGCGATGGCCCGCTGGCTGGCCGGCGCGCGCGCCTTCGGACGACGCTTCTGGGAGGTGCTCGGCGAGCGCCGCGCCCCGCGGATCGTGCTGGAGCACTCCGGCGCCGACACCATCCCCACCTCCATGTACCTGTGCGCCAACGGTGGCATGGTCGTCATCTGCGGCGGCACCACCGGCTACAACGGCGACGTGGACCTGCGCTTCCTCTGGATGCGGCAGAAGCGGCTCCAGGGCTCGCACGTGGCCAGTGCCCGCGAGGCCCGCGAGGTGACCCGGCTGATCGACCAGGGCTTCGTCGACCCCTGCCTGTCGCGGACGTTCGGCTTCGAGGAGATCGGCCTGGCACACCAGCTGATCCACGAGAACCGCCATCCGGCGGGGAACATGGCGGTGCTGGTCAACGCGTCGGCGTGACAGTGGGAGGGTCGTGACGCGGCTCTGACACAACTCAGCCGCGTGCTCCGACACGACTTTGCGGCGGATCTGCGGCGGATCTGCCGGCGGCTCTTGAAGACGGCCCCCGTTCCGCGCGTGAGGCGCAGGGCGGGGGCCGTGGCGGTCGAGGTCGGGTGGGGCGGCTGGGGACTGGTGCCTGTCGGCTTGTGGCCGTCGGTCAGTGGGCCAGCGGTCGTCGGTCAGACGTCAGCGGTCGGCGGTCGGCGGTCGGCGGTCGTCGGTCAGCGGTCGTCGGTCAGTGGTCGGCCCAGCCCAGGACCGTGCTGAAGACACCCGTGCCGATCGCGACCACGTCGACGTGCACGGCGAGCGCCGGGTCCGCCCGTGTCCCGATCCGCAGTCCGTCGGCGAACGGCCGCGCCCGCAGGTCGCGCAGAGTACTCAGCGCGTCGGTGGGAAGGACGCGAGGCCCGGTGTGCAGAGCCTTCCACGCGGCCTCCTTGGCCGAGAACAGCGAGGTGACCGACCACGGCACCGCCCCGGACCCGGGAGCGCGCAGCAGCTCCTCCTCGTCCTCGCGCAGGACGAGCCGTGCCGCCCGGACGGGCAGCGGACGCAGCTCCAGATCGCAGCCGAGCGGGGTGTCCCGGCCCGGCGCCCGGGCGACGGCCGCCGCGACCCCGGCGCTGTGCGTGAGAGACGCCGCACGTCCGGGCGGGAACGCGGGCAGGCGGCCCGCCCGCGGGATCTCCCCGCAGTCCAGCCCCACCGCGCGCAGCGCGCGCCGCGCCGCGAGCCGGCCGGCCAGGAACTCCCGTCGGCGCCGCGGCGGCATCACCGATGCGGCGGCCTCCTCGGCGGGCCCGGCGGGCAGGGCCTCGGGGTCCGAGGTGAGGGCGACGCCCAGCCCGAGGCCGGCGGCGGCCAGTGCCGGCCGAAGGGGGAGCAGGCGGGCGACCGCGTCGGCGGCCGGGTGGGTGGCAGGGCCGGGGACCACCACAGCCGGGGGACGACCGGCCGTCGGGGCGGAGTGCCGACGCGGACGCACCGCTCAGGTCCGCAGCAGCTTCTTGATGATCTTCCCGGCGGGATTGCGGGGCACCTGCTCGATGAACTCCACCCGCCGCGGGCGCTTGTAGGGCGCCAACAGCTGTCCGACGTGGGCGAGAAGGTCCGCGGCCCGCGTGTCCGGCTCGGCGACGACGTACGCCAGCGGCACCTCGCCGTAGTCCTCGTCGGGCATGCCGACGACCGCGGCGTCCCGCACCGCCGGGTGGGACATCAGAGCGCGTTCGATCTCCGAGGGGTACACGTTCTGCCCTGCCCGGATGATGACGTCCTTGGTGCGGTCGACGAGGTGGATGCGGCCCGCGTCGTCGACGAAGCCCAGGTCGCCGGTCCTGATCCAGCCGTCGAGGACGATCTCGCGGGTGGCCTCGGGGTCGTTCCAGTAGCCCTGCATGACGCCCGGCCCGCGCACCACGATCTCGCCGATCTCACCGCCTGGCAGGTCCCGCCCGGCCTCGTCGACCGCGCGGGCGGACATGCCGGGGACGACGCGACCGCAGGGGATGCGGGCGGTGACGTCCCCGGGCGCGGGGTGCTCGTCGGGGCCGAGGGTGACGAACGGGCCGCCGACCTCCGTCATGCCGTAGACCTGGCGGAAACCGCAGCCGAGGCGTTCCACGGCGTCGGCGTACACGTCCAGGGGCATGGGCGCGGCGCCGTACAGGACCTCCCGCAGCGACGACAGGTCGGTGCGGGAGGCGCCCTTGGCCTGGAGCATGAAGCGGAGCATCTGCGGGACCAGCCACATGTGGGTGGCGCGATGCTCCTCGACCGCGGCCAGCGCCCGCTGCGGCGTGAAGCCGGGCATCAGGACGACGGTGGCGCCGGCGGCCAGGTAGGTCAGGGAGACGACCATGCTGCCGTGGTAGAGCGGGCAGCAGTTGACCATGACGATGTCGTCGGTGGGCCGCGCCATGACCAGCCAGCCCAGCGCGATGGCGCGGAACGAGGCGCTGTCGACCGTGACACCCTTGGCCTGCCCCGTGGTCGCCGACGTGTGCAGCACGGCGATCGGATCGGTGTCGGCCACCTCGGGCAGGTCCCGCTCGGCGGCCAGGGTGCCCAGGGCCTCGAACACCGGCTTGTCCAGCGCCATCCTGATCCGCACCGACGCGGGCAGCTCGGGGTGCCGGTCCAGCAGCTCCGACTCGCCGAGGACGGCCACCGCGCCGACGCGCTCCACGATACCGGCGACCTCGGGCACGGCCAGGCTGTGATTGAGCGGTACGAACAGCGCGCCGAGCCGGGCGAGCGCGAAGTAGGCCTCCAGAACCTCGATGCGGTCCTTCGACAGCACCGCGACGCGGTCACCGCGTTCGATGCCGAGATCGGCCAGTCCGCGGGCCAGTTCGAGCACGCGGTCGTGGAACTGCGTCCAGGTCAGCCGGCGCTGCTCGTCGATCAGGGCCAACCGGTCCGGATGGCACTGACGGTTGCGTTCCAGCAGCTGGGTCAGCCACATCACGCACCGCCGGCGCCGGCGGTGGAACGCTCGGCCGTGAACCGCTCGTAGTCGGCGATCGTCCGCAGCTTCTCCATGTCGTCGGCGGTGATCTCCACGCCGAGCCGCTGCTCGACGAGCAGGACGAGACGGACCAGGTCGCCGGAGTCGATGCCGCTCGCGGCGAGGTCGGTGTCGTCACCGATCCGCTCGGCGTCGGCGAACTCCGCGGTACCGGTGAGTTCGACCAGCAGCTCCCTGATGGTGCTCATGCTTTCCCCTTTCGCCGCGGCCGACGGCCGCCGAGCGGATCTCGTGGGTCCTTGTCACCTCAGCAAGAGGACCGCTCGGCGCGACGCAATCCCCGTGACCCGGCGTGACCTTTGTCACCCGTCCGCACCGGCCGGAGCGGGGATAGCGGGGCCCGCGCGCAGCCTCTTTCCGGGACGGAGGCCGCACCCACCGCCCGCCATGACGCACCGGGCACGCGGGGCGCGCCGGAGTGCGAAGAGCGCGACGAGCGCGAGGAGCGCGAGCAATGCGGGTGGCGCCAGGAGTGCGAGCAGCGCCACGAGCGCCAGGAGTGCCAGGAGTGCCAGGAGTGCCGAAGGAGTGATGCCAGTGCCTAGGCCATACGTACGGTCCGAGGGCCGGTACGTGCCCACTGCCGAGGCGGGGACCGGCCACGGGAGCGCCGCATGAGCGCACCCCAGACCGAGACCGGGACCGTGCAGCCGACCGGCACCGCACCCCGGACCGAGACCGGGACCGTGCAGCCGACCGGCACCGCACCCCGGACCGAGACCGGGACCGTGCAGCCGACCGGCACCGCACCCCGGACCGAGAACGAGCAGCTGACCGGCACCGGAGCGCAGCCCGATACCGCGCAGCCAACTGGCACCGCACCGCAGTCCGAGACCGCACCGCCGACCGGCACCGCACCGCAGTCCGAGGCCGCACCGCCGACCCGGACAGCGGCCGCCGTGCCCACCGCGGAGGACGAGCTGCTCGCGCACTTCGACCGCCTCATCGCCGAGGGGGAGACCATCGAGCCGCGTGACTGGATGCCCGACGGCTATCGCCGGATGATGACCCGTCAGATCGCCCAGCACGCCCACTCCGAGATCATCGGTATGCAGCCGGAGGGCGCCTGGCTGACCCGGGCTCCGTCCCTGTACCGCAAGTCGGTGCTCATCGCGAAGGTGCAGGACGAGGCCGGGCACGGCATGTACCTCTACTCCGCCGCCGAGACGCTGGGCGTGGACCGGTCCGAACTGCTCGACGCCCTGCACCGGGGCCAGCAGCGCGCCTCGGCGACGTTCAACCACCCCGCGCTGACGTGGGCGGACACCGGAGCGATCGCCTGGCTGACGGACGGCGCCGCGGTCATCAACCAGGCGCCGCTGTGCCGCACGTCCTACGGGCCGTACGCCCGGGCGATGCGCCGCGTCTGCCAGGAGGAGGCCTTCCACGTGCGGCAGGGTTACGACATGCTGCGCGCCCTGTGCGAGGGCACACCGGAGCAGAAGGCGATGGCGCAGGACGCGGTGAACCGCTGGTGGCTGCCGGCCGTGGCGCTGATGTTCGGCCCGCCCGACACCGAGGCGGGCGGCGTCGACAGCCGCACCGCGGCCCTCGGCGCCGCCGTCTCCCGCCGCGCCATGGCCTGGGGCATCAAACGCCACACCAACGACGCACTGCGCCAGCGCTTCGTCGACAGTTGCGTCCCCCAGGCCGAACGGCTCGGACTGACCCTCCCCGACCCGGCGATCCGCTGGAACGAGGAGCGCGGCCACTACGACTTCACTCCGGTCGACTGGGACGTCTACCGCGCGGCGCTCGGCGACGACACGCACTGGTCCCGGCAGCGCGTCGCACACCGGCGCGCGGCACACGAGGACGGCGCCTGGGTACGGGAGGCATCGGCCGCCTACGCCGCACGCTTCGGGGCCGACGGGCCACCCGCGAATCCGGACCCGGACGCGGACCCAAGCCCGGACCCGGACCCGGACGCGGACGCAGTGCAGCAGACGGACGGTGCCGAGGCGGCACGGCACCGAGAGGGTGAGCGCGTATGAACCCGCAGCCGGAGGGCGCTCCGGCGTCCTGGGAGGTCTTCCTCAGGCCGCGCCGCGGTCTCGCCCATCAGCACGTGGGGTCCGTCCGCGCCGGTGACGCCGACACCGCCCTGCTGCGGGCCCGCGACCTGTACACCCGGCGCGGTGACCCGCTGTCGCTGTGGGTGGTCCGCTCGGACGCCGTGCACGCGGCCTCGCCGGACGAACGCGACCCGTTCTTCGCGGGCGCCCGCCACAAGCCCTACCGGTACCCGGAGCAGTTCGCGCCGCTGACCGAGAAGGGCCCGCCGACCGAGAAGGGCCCGCTGACCGAGAAGGGCCCGCTCACCGGGAAAGGCCCGCTCACCGAGAAAGGCCCTGAAGGTGACCACTTCGACTGACCCGGCCGTGGTCGCGGACACCGGCCGCGTCGACGCCCACCTCGCCGTGCACCTGTTGCGCCTCGGCGACGACGCGCTCGTCCTCGGGCAGCGGCTGTGCCAGTGGATCACGCGGGCGCCTGCCATCGAGGAGGACATGGCCCTGTCCAACATCGCCCTCGACCTGATCGGCCACGCCCGCACGCTGCTCACCCTCAGCGGCCGTGTCGACGGAACCGACCGCGGCGAGGACGACTTCGCCTTCGCCCGCTCCGACCGCGAGTTCACCAACGCCCTGCTGACCGAGCTGCCCAACGGGGACTTCGCGGTCACCGTCGCTCGGCAGCTCGCCTACTCCCACTACGCGGTCCTGTACTACGAGGCCCTGGCCGGCTGTGCGGACCCACAGCTCGCCGGTTTCGGTGAACGGGCCGCCAGGGAGGTGGCCTTCCACCGCATGCACGCCGACAACTGGACCCTGCGGCTGGGCCTGGGCACCCCCGAGAGCGCCCGCCGCATGCAACAGGGCCTGGAACGCGTATGGCCCTACACCGCAGAGCTCTTCGACGAGGACGACGTGCTGCGGCACCTCGTCGCGGCGGGCACGGTTCCCTCGCCGGCGCCGCTGCGCCCGGAGTGGGAACGGCGCGTGGCCGGGGTCGTGACCCGTGCGGGCCTGACCGTACCGGCCCCGGCCTGGCAGGCCCGCGGCGGACGCGCGGGGCTGCACACCGAGGAGTTCGGGCCGCTGATCGCCGAACTTCAGTCGGTGCACCGCCAGTTCCCGGGAGGCCGCTGGTGAACAGCTGCATCTCCGAGCCGACGCGTCGGACATGGGGCCGGGCGTCGGTCCCACAGCCCCGTACCGTCACGGCCCTGCGCCCCGCCCGTACGGCGGCGGAGATCCGGGCCCTGGTGGAGGCGCTGCCCGATCCGGAGCTGCCGATGATCGGCCTCGGCGACCTCGGCGTGATCCGCTCGGTCGCCCCGGCCGCCGACGGCGTGCTCGAAGTGGAGATCACCCCGACCTACCTGGGCTGCCCGGCGCTGCCCGCCATCGCCGCCGCGATCCGCGACGTCCTCGTCACCGGCGGCCACCCCGAGGGACGGGTACGTCAGGTGCTGTCCCCGGCGTGGACACCCGACCGCATCACGGAGGCCGGCCGCGAGAAGCTCGCCGCCCACGGTATCGCCCCGCCCGTACCCGGCCCGGCCGACGGACCGGTCCCCGTCGGACTGGCCCAGGTGCCCTGCCCGCACTGCGGCTCCCGCGCCACCCGGCCGCACAGCCCGTTCGGACCGGCCCGCTGCCAGTCGGTCCTGCGGTGCACGGCCTGCCAGGAACTCTTCCCCTATCTGGGCACGGTGTGAGGCGGACCATGAGCACCAGTCATGTCTCCGACGGGACCATCCCGGCAGGCCTTCAAGCCGCAGGCCCCCACACCGCAGGCCCTCACACCGCAGGTCCTCACACCGCAGGCCCCCACCCCGCAGACCCGCCCACCGAAGACTCCCGCGACAGAGGCCCCCGTGCGGAAAGCGCTCGCGACCTGGGTCCCCGTACGGAAGACTCCAGCACCCCAGGCCCTCACCCCGCAGGCCGCCGCACCGGCTGGCACCGTCTCCTCATCACCGAACTCCGGCACGTCTCCGGGGACGCGGTCGCGGTCACCCTGGAGGTGCCCGAGGCCTTGCGCGAGCTCTTCACCTACCGGCCCGGCGACCACGTCGTCGTCCGGCACCACCGCGCCGGCACGGAACTGTGCCGCAGCTACTCGGTGTGCCC
Organism: Streptomyces sp. NPDC001532; assembly: GCF_040298625.1. Classification (NCBI taxonomy): domain Bacteria; kingdom Bacillati; phylum Actinomycetota; class Actinomycetes; order Kitasatosporales; family Streptomycetaceae; genus Streptomyces; species Streptomyces sp. NPDC001532. Next base: position 161,367 of record NZ_JBEPAL010000009.1, on the reverse strand, counting down.
CCCGCCCGACGACCCCACGGCCCTGCGCCTGGTCATCAGGCGCGGCGCCGCCGACGGTTTCGGCGCCCACGCCACCACCGCCCTGGCGGCGGGCGACGTCCTCGAACTCTCGCCGCCCACAGGCGGTTTCGCGCTGGCCGGGCGGCCCGGCGGTCATCACGTACTGATCGCGGGCGGCTCCGGCATCACACCGCTCGCCGCCATGGCCGCCGCCGCGCTGCGCGAGGACTCCGATTGCCGGGTCTCCCTGATCCATTCCGTCCCGACGTCCGCCGACGCCCTTCTCGCCGACGAACTGGCCGCCCTGAAGGACGCGTTCGTCGACCGCTTCACGGTTCTGTACAACCTCACCCGTGAGGAGCATGCCGGCGGTCTGCCGGGCGGGCGGATCGACGAGGTGAGACTCCCGCGCCTGCTCACCGCGGTGGGCGCCCGGCCCGACGCGGACACCGCGTTCGCCCTGTGCGGCCCCGGCGGTCTGGTCGTCGCGATGCGGCGGGCGCTGATTGCGTGGGGCGCCGACCCGGCCCTGATCCGCGCGGAATCCTTCACCGCCGCCGACACCCCCGAGCACGGCACCACACCGGCCACGCGGAGCACCCCGTCGCGCCCGGCGACGGCCCCCCACCCCACCGGCGTCACCACTCCGCACCCCACCCGCGTCACCGCGCTGATCGGCGGACGCCGCCGTCTCGCGACCACCGGGCCCGAGGACACCACCGTCCTCGACGCGCTGCTGCGCACCCACCCCGACGTGCCCTACGCCTGCCGTGAGGGCGTGTGCGGAAGCTGCCGGGCCCGCGTCCTGTCCGGCCGGGTGACGACCGGCCCTCAGCACGCCCTGGACGCCGCGGAACTCGCCGCCGGCTACACGCTCGTATGCCGGGCCCGGCCGGCCGGCACCGAACTCACCCTCGACTTCGACGCCTGACCAGGCCCGGACCCGCCGCCCCACCCACCCCACCCTTCCCGCCCGAACCCACCCACCCGAAGGAGAAGACGTTGACCACCACCCTGCGGCACGAGGGCAAGACCGCCCTGGTCACCGGCGGCAGCCGCGGTATCGGCCGGGCCATCAGCCGGCGCCTGGGCCGGGAGGGCGCCCTCGTGGCCGTCCACTACGGCCACGACCAGGCGGCGGCCGAGCGCACGGTCAAGGAGATCGAGGCCGACGGCGGCCGCGCCTTCCCCGTCCACGCGGAACTCGGCGTACCCGGCGACGCCGACACGCTCTGGGAGGCCTTCGACCGGGCCGTGACCGCACAGGACGCGGCACCCGGCCTGGACATCCTCGTCAACAACGCCGGCATCACCCTCCCGCGCCGGATCGCCGACGTCACCGAGGCGGACTACGACCGGGTGTTCGCCATCAACACCAAGGCGCCGTTCTTCATCGTCCAGCGCGCACTGGACCGGCTGCGCGACGGCGGCAGGATCGTGAACGTCTCCTCGGTGGCCACCCGCGTCGCCTTCCCGCCGATCGCCGCCTACACCATGACCAAGGCCGCCCTGGACTACCTCACCCTGGCCCTCGCGCAGGAACTCGGCCCCCGGGGCATCACGGTGAACAGCGTCGCCCCCGGCTACACCGAGACGGAGATCAACCCCACGCTGAGCATCCCGGAGATCCGCCAGAGGTACGCGAGCGCCTCCGTCTTCGGCCGGCTCGGCGCCCCCGCGGACATCGCCGACGTCGTGTCCTTCGTGGCGAGCGACGAGGCCCGCTGGGTGACCGGCCAGTGGATCGACGCCTCCGGAGGCGTCCACCTCGGCGTATGAGACGGCCGCTCGCGGCCCCGCTTCCGCCCGCCGCCCGACCGGTAGCCCTCGCCACGGCCGTACGCCCCGTCCGACCGGCAGCCCTCGCCACGGCCGTACCCCCCGCTCGGCCGCGGCCCCGGCCTACGGCACCCCTAGGAGACGCCATGACCCAGCACACGCCCGCCGCCCCGCCCCCCGTGGACGACCCCGACCCCCTGACCCGGCCCTTCCCGGGCGCGAGCCCTTACGACACCTACGTGCACGCGTCCGTCCTCAACACGCTCCAGCATCCCCTGACCGAGGCCCCGGACGAGATGGGCTTCCTGGTCACCACCCAGGTGATGGAGCTGTGGTTCACCCTGATCGTCCACGAGTGGCGCACCGCCAGGACCGCCTTCGCCAAGGACGACCTGGACGCGGCCCTGGACGCTCTGACCCGCAGCCGCCGCGCCCTGACCGCGCTCAACGCCGCCTGGGCGCCCATATCGGCGCTCACACCGGCGCAGTTCAACGGCTTCCGTGCCGCGTTCGGCAGGGCCTCCGGCTTCCAGTCGGCGATGTACCGGCACATGGAGTTCCTGCTGGGCGACAAGTCCGCCGGGATGCTCCGCCTCCACCAGGGCGACGCCACCGTCCACGAGGCGCTGGGCGAGACCTACCGCGAACCCTCCCTGTACGACGAGGTACTGCGCTTCCTGTACCGCCAGGGCCTCCCGGTCCCCGAGCACGTCCGCGACCGGGACGTCACCCAGCCCCACACCTCGGACCCGGGCGTGGTCGAGGCGTGGCGCCAGGTGTACGCCGGCCCGCCGCACCACCCGCTGCTCACCCTCGGCGAACTCCTCACCGACATCGCCGAACTCGTCGCGCGCTGGCGCTTCGACCACGTCATGGTCGTCCGCCGCGCCATGGGCGCCAAGACCGGCAGCGCCGGCTCCACCGGGCTCGCCTGGCTGGAGGAGCGCGCGGCCCGCCCGGTCTTTCCCGAACTGTGGGAGGTGCGCGGTGACCTCTAGGACCATCTCCGCCTTCGCCGCCGAGGAGGAGCGGCGGGTGCTGAGCCTGAAACCGGTCCTGGCTCCGGCACACGGCCGCTACGGCGACCACCCCCACCAGGTCTACGACGCCTGGCCCGCCGACGACCCCACCGCCCCGCTGGTGATCCTGCTGCACGGCGGCTACTGGCGCTACGACCGCATGCACCTCACCCCTTTCGCCGCCTACCTCTCCCAGCAGGGCTTCGACGTCCTGCTGCCCGGCTTCCGCCGCTCCGGCGGCGCCGGCGGCTACCCGGAGACCTTCGACGACGTCGCACGGATCGTCGACACCCTGCCGCAGGGACGGCCGTACGTACTGGCGGGGCACTGCTCGGGCGGCCACCTCGCCCTGTGGTGCGCGGCCCGCGGTCTGCTGCCCCCCGGCTCCCGCTGGCACACCCGCACCCTGCCGACCGCCGTACTGGCCCTCGCCCCGATCACCGACCTGACCGCAACCCGCCGCGACGACCTCAGCGATGGCGCCGCCCTGCAACTCCTGGGCGGAGCAGAGGTGTTCGACGAACGGCTGCCCAGCGTCGACCCCCTCACCCTGCTGCGCCGCACGGGTACGACCGGTGTCCCCACCGTGCTGCTGCACGGGGCCGTCGACGAGGAGGTCCCGCTCACCCAGTTCACCGACTACGCGGCCGTGCACCGGGACCTGAGGACCGTCGTGCTGCCCGGCACGGGCCACTACACGCTCATCGAACCGGGCGCCCCCGGTGCCCGCGCGGTCGCCGACACCCTCAGGGAGATGGCGGCCGCCTTCGGCGCACGACGCCAGGACGACGACAGCCGAAAGGCCCCGCAGACATGACCGCCGGCCCCAACACCCCCAACACGCCCAGCACCCCCACCACACCCGCCGTCCTCACCACCCGCACCGCACTCGACGAGGAGGCCGCGCGACGCGACGCCGACGACGTCCTGGCCCCGTACCGCGACCGCTTCCTCCTCCCGGACGGCGTCGTCTACCTCGACGGCAACTCCCTCGGCGCCCTGCCCGCCGCCGTCCCACAAGCCCTCGGCGACGTCGTGACCCGGCAGTGGGGGACCGACCTGATCCGCTCTTGGGAGACCAACGGCTGGTGGGCCGCACCCCTGCGCGTGGGCGACGCCATCGGCCGCCTCCTCGGCGCCGCCCCCGGCCAGACGGTGGCGGGCGACTCCACCAGCGTGCAGCTGTTCACCGCCCTCAGCGCGGCAGGGGCACTGCGCCCCGACCGGACGCTGCTGATCACCGACCCCGGTCACTTCCCCACCGACCGGTACCTGGCCCGCGCCGTGGCCGGCCGCCAGGCCCTGGAAACACGCTGGGTCCCCCCGGCCGACCTGCCGACCTTCCTGGCCACCGAAGGGGACCGCGTCGCCGTGGTCAGCTACTCGCCCGTCGACTTCCGCACGGGCGAGCTGTACGACATGCGGGCGGTCACCGAGGCGGCGCACCTGGCCGGCGCGCTGGTCCTGTGGGACCTGTGCCATGCCGCCGGCGCCCTTCCCCTCCACCTCGACGCCCTCGGTGTGGACTTCGCCGTCGGCTGCGGCTACAAGTTCCTCAACGGCGGCCCCGGCGCCCCCGCCTACCTGTACGTGGCCCGCCGCCACCACGAGGCGTTGGAGACCCCCTTGCCGGGCTGGACCGGCCACGCAGACCCCTTCGCCATGGCCCGCGACTACACGCCGGCGCCGGGCGTGGCCCGCGCCCGCATCGGAACACCGCCCATCCTGTCCCTGCTGGCGCTGGAGGCCGCGCTCACCGTCTTCGACGACGTCGACCTGGCCGAGGTCCGCGCCAAGAGCCTGTCCCTCACCGGCTTCTTCCTGGACTGCGCGACCGAACTCCTCACCCCTCTGGGCTTCGAGCCCGTCACCCCCACCGACCCCGCACGCCGAGGCAGCCACGTCTCCCTGCGCCACCCGCACGCCCAGGCCCTGACCGAGGCCCTGGTGGACCACGGCGTCATCATCGACACGCGGCCGCCGGACCTCCTGCGCTTCGGCATGAACGCCCTCTACACCACCCACCAGGAGCTGCTGACCGCCGCCCGCCACCTACGCACCGTCGCGGAGCAGGGCCACGTACGAAAGGGCTGAGCACGAGGGGGCGCCATAGCTGCCGCCGCAGCCCCGAACCGACCCGATTCGATCCGACCCGACTTGACCCGCCCCGACCCGACGAGAGGCAGCCGAAGCACGTCCAGGGCCCCGCACAGCTCCACTTTCCCGCAGCTGGTCGGCACGTCATCGACATCTGTGGGAAGAGGAGTAACGCGGTCAACTCCTGCCCGGCCCATCAACGGAGGACATATGAGGCGCCCGACCGGTAAGCGGGACCTGCTGCGGCGGATCGAAGAGGTCGAAGCCCGCCTCGACGAGCCCACCCCGGCCCCGTTGGACGGGCAGGAAGCCATCGACGTCGGCACGATCGCCCACCACACCTACGAGGGTCCCGGCCCCTGCCGCGCCGACCTGTTCGGCACCCTGTGCGGAGCACACCGTGACGAGCACAAACTGGTCGCCGACTAGCCCCGCCCAAGTCCCAGCCCCGCGCACCGGCCGTGTGTCCCGCCCAGGGCATCAGTCCCAGACCGCCCACCCGCTCGACGTAGGTCAGGTGATGCGCTCAGCGTGCGTCCACATCGCTGAGATCGTGGCGCAGGCCGTGTCGCGGTGCCGACTGTCCGGCGATTGCGGTCGCTGCGCTCGCGCCTACGACTTGCCTGAGCAGTGGGTCTCGGTCCAGGTCGCCTGAAGGTCACGGCAGACGATGGTCACCGTGCCGTTCCAGCAGGCGATCTCGTGGGTGCAGCCATCCCTGTGCGGCAGGATCTCGTCGAGAATCACGCTCCCGAGATCCGTCCCTCGATCCTCGTCGGCGGGATCGATGGTGAAGCTGGAGACGCCCGCGTAGCGAATCAGCAGGTCCCGGTCGTGCTTCCAGCAGTTGTGCTGGAACTCGATCACCATCTCGTCATCGCCGGTGTCCCGGACGGCTTGGAGCGTCAGGTCCTTCACGCATCGCCTGCTCTGGAAGGCGTAGTGGTCCGTGTCGGTGGCGAAGGCCCGGGCACCCGGTGGCAGATCGCCAGAGACCAAGGGCAGGAACTCCAGGTAGCGAGCCGGGCTCAAGACCCCGGAAAGACCGCCGACCCGCGCATCCAGTTCGACGTACTTCACCAGCTGTTCCCCCCGCCCGTGGCTTCCTGCTTGGCCGACGGATCGTCGCACATGCTCGCCGGATGAGACGACGTCTGAGGGGCACCACCGGCTGGCACTGTTCGGTCGCGGCGCGCGTGCACCGGACAGGCCGGACCTTCGGCGGGTCACGTTGGGCGTCGGCGTCTTCGCAGTCCGTCAGAAGAGGCTGGCGTGCACCTCCCGCGTGAGGTTCTCGAAGATGTCGCGCAGCCACGGGCTGCGGACGGCTGGTAGCCGGACCAACGTGTGCCGGAAAACGCTCGGGTCGGCTCGGAACAGGCTGCAGGGGTGCGGCGCGGGCGGATCGTCGCGGAGGACGCCGTCGGGCATGAGGCCCGACGCGGGGGCGGGCAGGTGCGGCTCAGGGAAGGCCAGCCACAGCCACACGCCGAACGGCAGCGGCACCAGGTATGCCGGGGTGGCCGAATACGGCGGTGCCCAGGTCTCCGCCGTCTGGGGATGGACCGGTACGAGGGCGATGTCGACGTCCGCGTCCGGGGTGGGCAGCCCCGGCCCGGCCAGGACGGCGCGCCGCGCCGAGGGACCCGTGGGGAGCAGGGTGTCGAGAGCGCGTTGGAACACCTCCTCGGTCAGGCCGTCGGGGACGGTCACCGGTCGGCCCTCCGACGCCGCCAGGAGATGCGCGAGCGCCCGGCCGGCCGCCGCCTCCCAACGCGGACTCCAGGACCACCAGTGATGCAACCCCAGCCGTGGCCCTCCCCACGCGGTGATCGGCTCGAACGGAGGTGTGCTCTTCCCGTCGGCCACAAGCTCCGCCCAGGAGAGCGGCGCGGTACCGGCAGCGTCAGCGGGGCGGCGGTGCACGGCGTCCGGGGCGAGCCACACCGACTGCCAGAGCGAGCAGTCGTCGATCCTGCTCGCCACGGGCAGGCCGCACGCCTCGCAGGACAGATTGGGGCCGTCGGCCCCGTCGAGGCCGCAGCAGTACCCGCCGCACTTCTCCGGGATCAGCGTGGTGTTGCGGATGTCTCCGGGTGCGATGACGATCGCGCCGGGCGCGCCGTCGGACACCGCGTAGACCGGCGCGTAGATGCCGCGCGCCGCCAGCTCCTCCGGATCGGTCTCCTCCCACCTCCGCCACGGCGGCCCAGTGGGCTCCGGCTCCACGGCGAACGTGCCCGGCTCCATGAGGACCGGGAGCTGAATCCCGTTCCCGTACTTCTGATGGGCGTGGACCGGCAGGGTGACCTGGGACAGCGGGGCGGTCAGCTCGGTGCCGCACCCCGCACATACGAAGACGAACAACTGCCCTCCGCTTGGGGAACTGGATCATCCCAGTTTCCCGGCGGCGGAGCCATGAATTTTCTCCCGGACCGGCTCCGGCCACGCCCCACGCTGCCTGTTGGCGAAGCCGGCCCGAGCGGCGGGAGCGCCACGCGGGCCGACGAGCCAGGGGCCCACGAGGGGCCGGCATCCCTGATATCCGGTCAGCCTTCGTCGCGGCTACGGCGCACGCCTCACGGTGCGATCTCGAACCGCGGCGGCTGGAGCCTCGCGAGGCAGCGGGTATCCACCGTTGCTCGGAGCAGTCTGGGCGTCGAACCCGCCGGACAGGGCGAGGGCCGGGATGTCGCTGCGGGTCACGTCGCGGACCGACGGGGGCGCCGGCGGCGCCGGGGACGCCCCAGACACGGCAGTCGTCGTGGAGCCAGGCGAGCTGCGGGGCGTTGGCCAGCATCGACCGGGATCCCGTCGGCCGCTCGACGCCTGACTGGTCTACACCCTTGACTGGTACAGACCAACACGGTTGAGTGTGCCTCCACAGCCCCCCACCACGGCCGCCCCCACGCCGTGTCCGGTCCACCGGTGCGTGCGGTGCGGGCCTGCTGCGTCCTGCCCTGCCCCAGGAGGCGGCCGTGCTCCGTAAAGGAGTTGATCTCGTGTCGAGACGCCGTGTTCCCGCCGTCCTGGCCGCGCTCGCCCTCGCCGGTACGGCCCCGGTGCTGCTCCCGGCCTCGAACGCCGCCGCCGCGGCGTGCTCCAGCTACCCGAACTGGGTGGCAGGCAAGTCGTACAACGCCGGTGACATCGTCCGCTACACCGACGGCAAGGCCTACATCGCCGAGCACGCCAATCCGGGCTACGACCCGATCATCAGCACCTGGTACTGGGAGCCGTACGCCTGCGACAGCGGACCGGGTACGCCCAGCACGCGCTTCGTCGTGACGGAGGCGCAGTTCAACCAGATGTTCCCGAACCGGAATTCCTTCTACAGTTACAGCGGCCTCACCGCGGCCCTGAGCGCCTACCCCGGCTTCGCCAATACGGGCAGCGACACGGTGAAGAAGCAGGAAGCCGCGGCCTTCCTCGCCAACGTCAGCCACGAGACCGGTGGTCTGGTGCACGTCGTGGAGCAGAACACCGCCAACTACCCGCACTACTGTGACTGGAGTCAGCCCTACGGCTGTCCGGCCGGTCAGGCCGCCTACTACGGGCGCGGCCCGATCCAGCTGAGCTGGAACTTCAACTACAAGGCGGCGGGCGACGCGCTCGGCATCGACCTGCTGGGCAACCCCTGGCTGGTGCAGAACGATTCAGCCGTCGCCTGGAAGACGGCCCTGTGGTACTGGAACACCCAGACCGGCCCCGGCAGCATGACCCCGCACAACGCCATGGTGAACGGCGCCGGTTTCGGTCAGACGATCCGCAGCATCAACGGTTCCCTGGAATGCGACGGCAAGAACCCGGCACAGGTGCAGAGCCGCGTGAACAACTACCAGCGGTTCACGCAGGTCCTCGGAACAGAACCCGGCGGCAACCTCTACTGCTGACGACCGGGCGTCGGGCCGTGGGGCTCTCGCATGTCCCCAAGCACACCCACCCCCTGCGGCGAAGGTCGGCACGGCAGAAGCGGACCCTGTAGCGCGCCTGCGTGATGTCGATGGCCGTCGGCGAAGGAAGTCGGCGGCCATCCGTACTGGTCACACCTGCACACACACGGCCCGTGTCAGGATGCTGAGCATGTCTGGTCGCGCGCTGGGTTTCGGAGTGGTGGCGGAAGCATACGAGCGGTTCCGGCCGGGGTGCCCCGTGGAGCTGTTCGACATGGTGATGGCGTACGCGGGCCGTCCGGTGAGGACCGCCTTGGAGATCGGCGCGGGGACAGGCAAGGCAACCCGCCTGTTCGCCCAGCGGGGAGTCATGGTCACCGCGACCGATCCTGACGAGTCCATGCTCGCCGAGCTGCGCAAGCACGTGCCGACGAACGTCCGGACGGTGCGGGCCGCGCTCGAGGACTTGCGACCTGGCGAACGGTATGAGCTGGTCTATGCGGCAGCAGCGCTGCATTGGACGAACCCGGAGGGCCGCTGGTCGCGCACGGCCGCGCTGTTGGAACCGGGCGGGGTGTTCGCCTCATGGGGTGGGCCATGTCGACTGGCAGACCCGGCCGTAGCGGAAGCCGTACGCACGGCGCGAGCACCATTCTTGGAGAGCGACGAGATCCCGTCGCCTGACGGGACGCCACCGGGTCATGAGATGCAGTGGCCGGGTACGGAGCTGCAACGGTCCGAGTGGTTCGCCGACGACCAGCAGTCCGTGATCGAACGGCGCGTGACGATGAGCGCTCGCGACTACGTTGGTCATCTCTCCACCGTCTCGGCGTATCTCGTCCTGCCGACCGCGCAGCGAGAGCAGGTACTCAGCCAGATCACGCGGGTACTGCCGGACAGAGTCGAGATGGCCGCCGACATCACCGTCCATCTGGCGCGTCGGTGCCAGGAGGACTGAACACGACCTCGCCATGTCGGCCCGGCCCGCCGGCCCCAGGGCTGGTTCCGAGCCACCTTCCGCCTCCGGCGGCTACCGCGCAGGTTTACCTGCGGTGGAGCACAGGTTTACCCGGATGTCGAACCAGCGTTTGATGTGATGAGTGTTCCTCGCGCGTACGTTCTTCCTCGACCAGAGTTCACGGGGGATGACATGATCATGACCATCAACTCGATCGTGTCCGTCGCCCTCTCGCACCGCGAGCTTTCACTGTGGAGGAGAGGAAACATGTCAGAGCGCATCAAGCTGTCCGGCATCAAGCGCAAGGCGGCCATCGGGCTGGCCGCGGCCGGTCTCGCCCTGGGGTCCGGCGTCGTGACGGCGGCGCAGAGCCACGCCGGCGCGGCCGCGGACTGCAGCGGCTGGTCCTGGAGCAACCCCGACACGGGCAGCGGCTACTCCACCGGCACCTACGCCCTGAAGACCGGCCCGTACGCGGCCTGCGGAAACACCGGCCAGACGTACAACGGGACGAAGCTGTACTACCACTGCTACGTCGTCAACAGCTACGGCAACACCTGGACGCACGCCCGGATCGCGGGCACCTCCACCCAGGGCTGGATCTCCGACGCCAACCTGACGATCAACCCGGACGGCTCCAGCCAGGGAGCCCTGGAACCCTGTTGAGCCGGTCGGCGCCCGTCATGACCGGACGGGCACCGACCGCGTGACGGAGTGGTCCCGGCATGACCAGCCCACCGCCGGCAGTCCTCGTACTCCGAGGACTGCCGGCGTCTTGGTGATCACCGTCCTCGCCTCCCCCCGGCACCCGCGACGGACTCAACCATCCACGCCACCACGCACCCCGGACCTGGATCGTCGACGCCTTCGACCGGGCGCACGCCCTCAAACAGGCCACCGCCCTCATCCAGACGGTCGTCGACCTCATTGCCGGACCGCCCGCAGTCTCGGGACGGCATCGGCCCACGGACAGAACGACGGTGACGCTCAGGCGTGCGCGTGAGTGACCGCAACGCCACCTCGGACGCCGACGCGTGCACGCGGTTGTCGGTACCTCCCGCCGACGTCGTCCCAAGCTTGGTCGGCTGCTTCGTCGAACGCACGGGAAGGGCTGAAGCCATCGGCAGTATCTGTTGGGCAGTAGCGCGCGACCACTGGGTGGTTCGGGCCGCCGACGCGGGCTGCCCGTCGCTGCGGGCTCGCGCCGAGCAAGCCCTCCGGTCCGGCGGGTGACGGGCAGCAGCGGGCCTGGACAGGTCCGCCGGTTCCGCGACCCCGCGGACCGCTCTGGCGCACGCTCACGGCATACTGGCGCCTCGCCGATGCAACAAAATGTTTAAGGAGAGTGAGTTGGCAGCCTGCTTCAAGACGGTCACGGTGGTGCAAGAGCCTCACCGAGCCCAAGCGGAGGACCTCAAGAACGCCTTCCAGGAGGCGATCGCACCCGCCACCGTCAACTACGACTTCGCCCACATACGCGATGCCGCCGCCATGCTCCCCGACAGCGAAGTCATCAACGTGATCCGCGGCTGGAAGCTCCAGGAAGAGGCGCCGGTCGTCGTCATGGCGCTCTCCCTCAAGGAGGCGGTCCGTCAGGCACTCCCGCCACAAGCGGCTCAGGCCTCGTTCTGGGACACCATGGAGCGCGACCTCGTGGATGCCTTCACCGATCTCGCCTCGCGAGAGGGCGAACCGGGGCTGGCCTACTACGAGGAGCAGCCGGACCGCACCAGCTACTACCGCGACCTGTTCTTCGCCCTCCAGGACATGGAGGCCGGCGACCACCTGTACGGTGTCGCCTTCTGCACCGACGTCACCGTGCGCCTCGACAAGCAGCGCGTGGGGAGCCTGGGCCTCGCCGACACCGCACAGTTCGCCGTGCAGCTCAACGCGATCGTCGTACGTCAGAAGCTCGCGGACGCGGCCTGATTCTCCAGACAGCGCCCTTCGCTTCCCGCGCATCCGTTCCCAGCACCTCCCGCGTCCGTCCCTCAGGATGAGTCACGGCCCGCCGTCCCGGGCTGTGCACCGCGCCGGACTACGGCACTACGGCACGCTCCACCTCCGCAGCGCCACGCCGACTACAAGTAGCCGATTCCCCACCTGGGTCAGCCACCAGCATCAATAGGCGTGGACGCCAGGCAGCACAGCGACCGAGCTGATGCGCTGATAATTCGCTTGGCGCCCCGGACTCGCCTGTGATGAGATCGGTGACGACGGGGGCGGCTCCCCGGCGTGCATCCTTCTCACCTTCTTCGACGACCTCAGCGCGCCCACTTCCCGCCCCCGTTCCTCTCTGCTTGTTCTCCTGTTCCTGGTCGTCGTGGAGGGTTTTCCTGTTGCTCGCTGCCGAGTCCGTGCTGCTGCGCCGTATTCAGACTGTGTACCTGGACGAGACGCACGCCCCTGGCGGCGGAACCGGACCCGGACCCGCACTGCGCCGGCTGGAAGCCGAGTTGCTCGGCCGCGGTCACACTCTCTCCGCCGCACTGCACGCGGCGCTGGCCGCACTGCCTCCCGACCGACTGGCGTCCGCGCACGCCCGCCTGGTCGCGATGGTCGACGAACTCTTCGGCTCCGACCGTGATCACGTCCCGCTGTTCCGCCGCTTCCCGAGCACCGTCGCGCGCAACACCGAGGCGCTGTACATGGACCGGATCTTCGCTTTCCTGCTGCAGCAGGCGGAGCAGCCCTGTGTCCTGTGCGGCGCGACCCGTACCGTCTTCGCCGTCTCGCCCTGCGCGCACCTGGTGTGCCGCCTGTGCTGGGACGGAGCCGACTACTCGGGATGCCCGATCTGCCATCGCCGGATCGACGTGAGCGAGCCGTTCCTGCGCCCGGTCCGGGCCGTCGGAGCGGCGAAGGCCCCGGTGCCCGGCCCGCTGCGGCTCCTGCGCCTGGGCGCGGACCGGGCCGTGGACGCCACCGCGCTGGTGGACACGCTGCTCGCCCGCCGCACCCCGCTCTCCCCGCAGGACCGCGACGATCTGCTGGCGCTGTTGCCCCTCACTCCCGCCGGCCGGGGCCTGCTCCCGCCGGACATTCCGGTCCGGGAGACCAAGGCCCTGGTCCTGGGCGCGTTGGTGCGCGCGGCACCGGACGGACTGTCGGTGCCGCAGACGCTGACCGAGCGGCTCACCACCGCCACCGACGTGCTGCGGCTTCTCGTCGTACTGTCCGGTGGGGACGCCGGACTGGTGAAGCTGCCGCGCTTCGCGACCCTGCCGCGCCCACTGCGCCGCGTACTGCTCGAAGTCCTCGACGGCTTGCCGATGGCCTACCTCGTGGAGGACCTGCTGCGCCATCCCACGGCATGGAAGCGAGCCGCCGAGGTCCTCCACCCCTTCGAGCGCCACGCCCGCCACCCGCGCGCCGCGGTCGCCTTCGCGACGCTGCGGCAGACGCCGGTGGACACCAGCACCGCATTCGGCGCCGCTCTGCTCGAGACGGCCGGCGAGCATCCGGACGCCGTACGGGTGGACGGCGCCCGGATCCGCTCGGCCACCTGGGCCGGACGACTGGAACAGGCGGTGGCCGAGGGCGATGCCGCCAAGGCCGCGAACGTCGCCGGGGAGCGCCCCGGTGAACTGGTGCGCCGACTGGATGTGCTGCTGCGTCTGCACACCGCTCACGCCCTTGAACCGGAACTCGAGAAAGCCCTGCTGCGCGGCCTGCCGAAGGTGGGGCCGGGCCCGTTGCTGTCGGCGCTCGGAGCGCTGCGGGTGCGCGTCGAGGACCGCACCGGCCGCCGTCGCGTGTTCTTCCCGCGCGGTGACGTCACACGAGCCCTGTCCACTCCCGAACGGCGCTCCGCACTGCCCGCCGCCCTGGTCACCGAGGCGGTGGCGCTGCTGGAGGGGGAGGTGCTGCGCCGGTTCGCCTGCGGGCAACCGTACGACCTGGCGGTGCTGGACGACGGCCTGGCCGACCTGAGCGTGCCGTTCACCGAGCGGTCCACCGCCAAGGCGCTGGTGGCCGTGCCCCGGGGCAGCACGCAGCCGCTGCCCGAAGGCGACGTACTGCGGCTGTTCCTGCACTGGATGGAACCGGAAGGCAATCGAACGGACCTGGATCTGTCGGTCGCCTTCTTTGACGCCGAATGGCAGTTCACCGGACTGTGCGACTACACCAACCTGATCCACGGCACGGACGCCGCGATCCACTCCGGCGACCTCACGTCCGCCCCCGCGCCGCTCGGGGCGACGGAGTATGTCGACCTGGATCTGGCGAGGCTGGCGGAACGAGGGGACGTCTATGCCGTCCCGTTGGTCTTCAGTTACAACAACGTGCCGTTCGAAGAACTGCCCGACGCCTTCGCCGGGTTCATGGCACTGCCCGGGCACGGCCCGCGGGACGCCTCCTACGACCCGCGCTCGGTCCGCCAGCGCTTCGACCTGGCCGGCGACTCGCGGGTGTGCCTGCCGATGATCGTCGACCTGAGCCGGTGCCGGATGCTGTGGACGGACACGCACCTGCCGGCCACAGGCGGTTTCCAGAGCATCGGCTCACACGGCGGGTCAGGGCTGGCCAGTGTGGGCCGGGATCTGTGGGAGCAGTTCAGCTCCGGCAGCCGGACCACGCTGTGGGACCTCACGGTGTGGCGGGCAGCGGCACGCTGCCCCGAGATCGTCGTACTGAGCAAGGAGCCGGCGCCCGCACTGCTGCGCTACCAGCGACGTCCGGACGAGGACACGGCCGCGTTCGCGGCCCGGGTCCGCTCCCGACAGGACAGTGAGCAGCGCCTCGCACACCCCGACCCCGACGAGGCTGCCGCACGGCTCACCGCCGACAGGCGGGCGTTCCTGGCCACGGTCCACGGCTCCGCCGCCGCCCTGACGCCGGCTTCCGGAACCTGCTACCGACTGTTCCCTGGCTCCAGCCCCAGCTCCGGCCCTGGCGATGCCGCGGAGACACTGGTTCAAGTGACCGCCGCAGATCTGGTCGCCGAGCTGAAGTGAACCGGCGCCGGTGGGCCGGCCGCGGCTGCGCCCGATGCCCCGGTGCATGACCGTGACCCTTCCGTGACCGTGACCGTGACCGTTCCGCCAGGTCTCGGTCTCGGTCTCGGTCTCGGTGTCGATCTTGGTCTCGGTCACGTCTCATAAATCGATCAAGGAGGACACGGACGCGGCAAGGAACGGCAAAGAGTCGGCGCCGCAGCTCAGAAGAAGCTCAACACATTCTGCCCGCATAAGGGATGTGTGGAGGGCAAACAGGACGTCCGGAGCCCATAACCGGAGTATCCGACTCCGATCCGCTGTCGACGTGCGGTGATTGGATCTTCCCGACGCGAGCCCGACCAGCTCGCTCGTACCACCTGCGCGACGCCCACAGGACCGCGCAGTGAACAACAGGGGGTTCCATGGCCATGAGCCAGACCAGACGTCCGACGTCCCGCGCGATCTGGACCGTAAGCGCCGTTCTCGTGGCAGGCGCGGCCATCGCGCCACAGGCCATCGCACCCGCCCAGCCGGCCGCCGCCGCGGACGGGGACTGCCTCACCCACTCGGTTCCCACCTACGTCTGGGAGCCGGGGACCACCGCCAACATCGCGTCCAAGCGCGTCCTCCACAAGTACATGCAGTGGGGCCCGAAGAGCACGGACGGCGTGCTCCTGGACACGCTGAACACGGCCGGCCTGCCCGCGACGAGCAAGGTGTTCACGGGCGGCGGCGACGGCATCCTGTACGAGGCCACCGCCGGCGGGCAGGTCAAGGCGTACAAGGACAACACCGCCACCGGCGGCGCTCTGCTGACCTCGGTGAAGACCTACAGCCTCGACTGGTCGTCCGCGAAGCGGATCCTGACCAACGGCCAGTGGTTCCTGGTGTTCGCCGCGGACGGCACCATGGACGTCTACAAGCAGTCCAGCCCGACCACCGGTGACGGCACCATGACCCGCGTCATCGACGGCACCAGGTCGCCCGTCACCACGGCGATCAGCGCCTCGGACGACGCCTGGATGGTCAATTCCGCCGTGCAGTGGCTGAAGGACGGCACCATCCAGCGCAGCGTCCTGCTGCCGGTGAACCTCGCCGACGGCCCCGCCGTCAAACTCTGGGGCGTCACCGAGGTCGCCACCGGCGTCGAC
The DNA here is from genome assembly GCF_040298625.1 of Streptomyces sp. NPDC001532. Classification (NCBI taxonomy): domain Bacteria; kingdom Bacillati; phylum Actinomycetota; class Actinomycetes; order Kitasatosporales; family Streptomycetaceae; genus Streptomyces; species Streptomyces sp. NPDC001532. The sequence continues at coordinate 145,530 of NZ_JBEPAL010000009.1, read as the reverse complement.
GCCACGCAGGCGTGGGGGCCCGGCCCGGGGGCCGTCAGCACCCAGTCCGTCACCGCGGATCCCGACACCACCGGCCAGGTCCGTACGTACACCACCGGCCCTTGGACGCAGGTCGACGACGACGTACGCGCCGGCATCGTCGGCGAGATCATGGCCGACGCCGGGCCCTGCCTCACCGACCCCGACCCGGGCGTCGCCCCCTACTTCGGCACCCCGCCGGACGACACGGGCGACCCCGTCCCGGACGAGCCGGCCGGTGACGCCGTCGCGCCGCCGTCCCGCACCGTGACCGGCACCTTCACCCTGGGCAACGGCAAGCCCGCCCCCGGGCTGCCGGTCACCGTCACGGCGTCCGACGTCGGCATCGACGCGACGAGCGAGACGAAGGCAACCGTGGTCGGCACCGCGACGACCGCTGCGGACGGCTCCTGGTCCCTCACGCTGCCCGAGAAGCTCCCGGCCGCGGTGCAGCAGGCCAAGGACGACAACGGCGGAATCCTCAACCTCGAGGCCGTCGCCATGGGCACCGCCACCAGCGGTGTGAAGATGCTCGCCGTGGACAGCCTGTCCGCCATCACCGACCAGGCGGCCGCTGACGCCAGCATCGCCGGCCCCGACAACGGCCACAGCGTCAAACTGGTCCCCAACACCGTGACGGCCGACGGCGGCCTGAAGGACTCCTTCGCCGCGAGCACCGAGGCGCAGACCTACGCCGCCAAGGTCGAGAACAACCCGGCCGTTCCGGGCGGCGACGACCCGCAGTGGCAGAGCGACACCGGCACCCTGCCCGCCGACTACGACCCGTACGTCGTCGACGGCAAGAACGTCGATGCCGAGACCGTACGGCCGCCCATCACGCCCATGGCCTCCGGCAGCTGCGACACGATCCGGATCCCCGTCGCCTCGAAGATCAAGTACACGGTGGTGGGCGAGGCCCACGCCGGCTGGGACGCCAAGGCGACCTTCGAGTACGAGTCCTCGATGAACACGAGTGTCGAGACGGCCGTCAAGAGCAACGGCAACTGGACCCTGGGCGCCTCCAAAGAGGTCTCCCAGAGCGTCAGCATCGCCGTCGGGTACACCAACAAGGGTCCGCACTACGCCAAGCAGTACAAGGTGCCGATCGAGTACGTGAAGATCAAGAACCAGTACATCTGCTCCGGCAGCGTCCGCTCCACCTGGTACAAGATCGAGCCCAAGCGCTACAAGGCGCCGGCCGGCGGGGCGCTCGGCAAGGTGGGCAAGGACGTCTCCGGCAAGGACGGCTCCGCGAACTTCAACCGGTCCAAGAAGGCCTACCGCAACTACCTCGAACCCGGTGCCAACGCCCAGCTCGCGCGGGGCAAGAGCGTGAAGTTCGGCGGCGCGGTCAGCTTCTACGGCGTCTCGATGGGCGCGAAGACGGGCTACGACACCAACCACAAGCAGAAGATCACCGCCGGCGACAAGTCGGGCAAGCATTGGGTGTGGGGAAAGAATGGCTCCATCAGCAGTGGCAAGGCCGGAGTCTTCTACTCCAAGTAGGACGGCGCGCCGCCGACGCGGGCTCCTGGCGGGCCTGGTCTGCGCCGCCGCTGCCCTGACCGGCCTCACCATCCGGTTGCTGCCCGGCGACCCCGAGGAGGGTTACCGGGTCGGCACGGCACTCGACGGCGACATCCAGGCAGGCATGGAGGTGACCAGCCCCCACACCCAGATAGGCAAGGAGTACTGGGTCGCCCTGCCCACGGCCGACAACGTCTCCGACCGGCCGCTGACGCTGCTGCGCGGCGAGATCACGCAGGTGCCCGAAGGGCTGCGCATCGTGGGCTACAAGGCCCTCAGCCACGAGGACACGGGAGGCCATCCGCTCAGCGCCGCCCCGGTCGGGGGCTCACCCGGCATACCGGACCTCACCACACTGCCCGACCACTCCGACCGGCCTTCCCTCATCCCGGCGCACGAACCCGGCGAGGTCTTCTGGGCAGCCCGAGTCCGTGTGACGGGCAAGGTCACGGGTGATCTGACCGGCTGCCGGTACTACTACCGGCAGGGCGATGCGGAGTACCGACAGGAACTGGCGTGTGTCTCCAGGATCCGGCTCGGCCCGCCCTTGAAGATCGAGGACTGACACCTGACACGCCCTGGGGCCCGCATCGAACGCCTGGTTCGGTGCGGGCCCTGGTCGTGCATGGGAACTCCTCCTGGGGAGGAGGGAGCGTCGGGCGGAGAGGGGTGATGGGTGCTGGATTCACCGTGTGCGCCGGGCTGGATCGGGATGCCCTTGCGGCGGTCCTTCTTTGGACTCGTGGCCCTCGAAGCAGTCAGTCGGTGTGGTCCCGTTGTGCGCGGCCGGAAGCGTACGTCCCAGGCGGGCCAGCGGGGACACAGCCATCACCACCGGTGACGACATCATGCCCGCGGCCGTCACGAGGAGGCTGGTGCGCAATCCCCACTCCACCGCGAGAAACCCGCCGAGCAGGGAGCCGAGTGGGGCCATCCCCATGCCGACGAACGATATCGTCGCGGCCACGCGGCCCTGTATCCCGTCCGGAGTGACGGCCTGCCGAACGGCCATGACCGTGACGTTCACCAACTGGCCAGCGGTCCCGAAAAGGAAGGTGATCGCGAGGAGCGCGAGAACCGTCACCGCTGAGGAGCCGTGCAGCGCGGGCACAGACAGGAACACGCCGTCACCGAGTGCCGCCGCGAACACGAGCACCGGACCATGACCGAACCGGCTCGGCAGGCGGGCGGCCAGCATCGAACCCAGGAGCGCGCCCGGTCCCGTCGCCGCGAGCACCAACCCGACAATGGCACCCGACAGATGCAGTTCCCGCGGCAGGAAGAGCAGATAGGCCGTCATCATGGCGGCGAAGAAGAACTGGAAGGCGGCCGAGGCGAGGCACACAGTACGCAGCGAGGCATCGCTCACAACAAAGCGAAGGCCCTCGTGGATCCGTCGCCACACCCGAGGGCGACGATCAGAACGCTCCGGGATCGCCTCGGTCCGACCGATCCGCCGGACCGACAGCAACGACAGCGCGAAGAACACCGCGCTGCAGACAGCGGCGATCGGCGCCGACAGCAGGGACACCATCGCACCGCCGAGGGCGGGCCCACCGACCTGTGCCGCGGACCGGCTGCCCTCGAGTGCGCTGTTGCCTTGCAGCAACTGATCGCGTCGCACCAGCCGTACGAGAGACGCTTGGTATGCCATGTCGAAGAACACGGACAGCGCCCCGGCGGCGAATGCGACCACGAGCAGCGCGGGCAGACCGAGCCAACCGAGAAGACCGGCCACAGCGGCGGCGCTGAGTACCAGCGTCCGGCCGGCATCCGTCACCACCATCACCGTGCGCGTCCGCCACCGGTCCACCCACGCCCCGACGAAGAGCGAGAGCAACAGGATCGGCGCCTGCCCCACCGCGCGAAGTATGCCCAACTCGCGGGCCTCAGCGCTGAGTACCAGGACAGCGAAGAGCGGGAGAACGATCAGAGCGGTTTGTTCGCCGAGTTGTGAGACCGTCTGACCGACCCAGAGTCTGCGGAATTCGCGATCCCGCCACAGGCTCGGCAAAACAGGTCGGCTGGCATCGCAGACAACGGAGGATTCGGAGGATTCGGAGGATTCGGAGGAAGCGGACCGCACGAAGATCCCTTGGATTGCCGACGACGAGGCCCATCAGCCGACGCACCAAGTACGCCTGCGATTCAGGCAGAGGAAGGCTCGCGGTGCCGAAACATCAAGGGCAGCACGCGATGACAGGCCGATCAAGGCCTACAACGTCAACGCGCGCTCGAACGACCGACCATGTCTGCCACTCCTCGTGGGTCAACTCGCTGCACCCGGACACTAACGCTTCGGGGGTTCGATGCGAAAGGCGATAGGGGTCGGGGACAGGCGTCCAGACGGACAGGCGCGTTCGCCCAGGTGGCACCTGCCACAGCCTTCATTGACCGCCATCGACATCTACCAGCGCCGTCAACCGCGCAGGGCCCGACGCAGGCATCCTGTACCCCGGGGCCGCGTCGAACCCCACTCGGCTCAGGGCTTCACCTGCCGGGCCGATCACGAAGCCTCGCATTCGAATGCCGCGGTGACCCTCCACGACCGCGCCCAAAATCTCTGCTGGAACCGAGAGATGACGCCGCTGCGGTCCCTTCCCGGATCCGACAGGAAGCGCATACTGAAAGTGTGGCGACCTACAACAGCATCGGTGCGACCTACGCTGACACCCGCCGACCGGACTCCCGTATCGCCGACAGAATCCATCAGGCCCTCGGTGGTGCCTCCACTGTGATCAACGTGGGAGCCGGCACTGGCTCCTACGAACCGTCACACACGGTCCTGGCTGTCGAACCCAGCTCAGTGATGATCGCCCAGCGTCCGGCCGGATCCGCGCGGGCTGTGCAGGCGTCCGCGGAGTCGATTCCTCTCGCCGATGACTCAGCCGCTGCGGTGATGGCCCTCCTGACCGTTCACCACTGGAGCGACCTGGAAGCCGGCATCAGCGAACTCCTCCGAATCGCTCGGCAACGGATCGTCATCCTCACCTTCGACCCCGACATCAATCACAGGTTCTGGCTACTGGACGAGTACTTGCCCGAGTTGGCCGCGGTCGACGAGACGCGCGCGGTCGCGGTCGACCGCCTCGTGACGCTGCTGGGAGGCGCCCGTATCGAGACTGTCCCCGTCCCGCATGACTGCACCGACGGATTCCTCGCCGCCTTCTGGCGCCGGCCCCAGGCATACCTCGACCCGCGGGTTCGGTCCGGTATCTCGCTTTTCGCCCAGACCAGCGACGAAGTCGTCCAGCCCGGTCTGGCCCGGCTGTCGGACGATCTCTCCTCCGGCCGGTGGCACCAAAACCACGCCGACCTGCTCGACCGCGACGCCCTCGATGTCGGCTACCGGCTTGTTGTAGCGGACCTGCGGTGAGGAGGAGATGGGTGCCAACGGTTGGCGGGGCTCTGCCAGGACGCGGCAAACCTGTGGAGGGGTTAGGCAAGCGACTGGAACAGCCGCCGTCGATCCCGGCGGAGGCGTGATGGGATCCGCTTCCCTGGCTACGTATGTCGCAATGCGTCTGCGGCAACGGCGGACTGCCCGCTGAACCAGCGAACACAAAGCCTGTCCCGCCCGCCGGCCACCGCGAGCCGCTCGTCGACCGCTCCTCGCGTCGAAGGCTGCCGAGGGCACTGCCCACTTCCCGGGCATCGCTGCGATGCACTACATGACGGCCAGTCGGGCGATACAGTCGAAAGGTGCGTTGATCTTCCGGGCGGCAGCTACGTGCAGCCGCACAGGTGCAGGGTGCCTCTTAACGGGGGCGCCTCAGCAGGCATACCCGTCGAAGATCACCGGAGCTCCACACCATGACTGCTCAGCAAACCCTCACCTACGACGCCTTCGTCCGACTTGCTGCCGCGGATCCAGCCGTCGTCGGCCTCGTCCTCAAAGGATCCCAGGCCCACGAAGGCATGCTGACCCCGTACTCCGACCACGACTTGTACGTGGTCGTCGCCGACGACGCCCGCACCGATCTCACCCGGTTCGTGGGCCACCGTAGCGCCGATCTCGACCTCGTCATCGTCACTGTCACCGAGTTCCGCGGGACCGGAACACCCGATGGGGAGCGCTACGCCCTCGCGCGGGCCCAGATCGTGCTCGACCGGCTCGACGGAGGAATCGCCCGGATCCTCGCCGACAGGGCCCGACTGGGTGCCGACGAGGCATTCCAGGACGCAAGCGGCTGGCTCGATGCCTATGCCAACTCGCTCTATCGCTCCGTCAAGAATCATCGGGACGGCCAGGCTCTCGCTGCTCGACTCGACGCCGCCGACAGCATCCGGTTCCTGCTCGAGCTGCTCTTCGCTCTCGACCGGCGTCCCCGCCCCTACAACAAGTACCTGGAGTGGGAACTCGCCCGTCACCCGCTGCTGGGCTGGGACACCGAGGTACTGCTCCGTACCGTGGAATGCATCTCGGCGACGGGTGACGTTTCCCAGCAACGACACGTCTTCAGCCTTGTCGAGACGGCGGCCCGAGAAGCCGGACACAGTGCGGTGCTGGACGCGTGGGGCGATGACCTCGACCTCATGCGACCGCAAGAGGCACACAGCGCCACTCCGGTGCCTTCCCGATCCCTGTAGGAAGTAGGAAGGAGCGAGCGGCAGGGAACCGGCGGGTTGGGTGACTGCCATGAACTCAGGCAGGGTTGGCGCCGAGGAGGCTCGGGTTCCTGGGCCTGCTTCAGGAAACCCGCCGGACGCCCAGCTCGCCCAGGACGGGCAGAGGGAGCAGGAGCCTAGGAGTTCAGGAGTGTGTCGAGGATGTGGCCCTGGGCGGCCTGCATGGGCTGAAGGGGCGTCTCAAGGCCGGACCCAGTGAGCGGCGTGCGGTCGCGCGAGCGTCTAGGGTCCGGCGTCAACACTGCCGATGTCGGCACAGCCGCAGGTCGGTGCCTACCGGAGTTTGGGGGCCGAGTTCGACTCGGCCCCCGGCCTGAGGACTACTTGGAGCCGACGTTCAGCAGCTCCAGGTTGTTGAGCAGGTTGGACAGGACGTCATGGCCGCTCGAGGCATTGACGTCGTCGGCGGCGGCAGCCACAGTCGCGCCGCCCAGTACTGCGGTGAGGGCGAGGGCGAGCGCAGTCAGCGCGGTACGAACACGCATGGAAAATCCTTTCGGTCGTTGCTTGCTTGTTCATGCTGGCAAGGCGGCACTTCCCAGACCGTGCGCCACGCATGGGCTGCCAGCAGGTCCCGCCATACAGACGAGCGGGACAACGGGTTGCGCCGTTGCGCCGTGCACTGACAGGGCGAGGGCTGACGGTGCGGAGGCATGGTTGGGCCGGTCAGGGCTGCGGAAGCGCGCGCTGCGGGCCAGGCCTGCCGCTTCAGCCCTTGTGGAGTGAAGACGGTCGCTGCCGACTTGGTTGACCGGTGCGCGGCTGGTCTCGGGCATCCGCGGCTGACGCCTGCTCCATCCGCATCACGGGGCGCAGCTCGATCTACGTTCAGGTGGCGTGGCGTGGCTCTCTCACCCGGACGGCGTAGCGGCTGGTGGGCGAAGATGATTTTGACCGGCAGGACCTGGCAGCCGGCGGTCGCTAGGGCCGGGGCGTTGCGCTCGAAAAGGTCAACGGCGAGCTGCCGGCTCAGCTGGTGGCGCCCCAGTTTCCAAGGTACTGGCAGCGTCAGGCCTGAGGTTGGCGCCCTCACAGAAACCGCAGCGTGACCGCGCTCCGCCGATTGCGCAGTCCTTGTGAGAGGCTGACAGCATGATGGGTGGTCCGTCCGAGAACCCAGAACTCTGGGCGTTTCTAGAATCACTGCGGTGCGGTGCGATCCTTTCCGGCACGGTCACGGCGATCGAACGGTTCGGCGTGTTCGTGGCGCTGGACGACGGCCCTGATCACCCCGTCTTCCCCGGAGTCGGGTTCATCACGATCCCCGAACTGTCCTGGCGCCGCATCGAAACAGGCTCCGACGTCGTGCAGGTCGGACAGCGCGTCTCAGCCGAGTTCCTTCAGTTCGACACATGGAACCTGGAGGCCAGAATGTCCTTGCGTGCGACGCAGCCGGACCCCTTCCGAGCATTCGTCGACCGAACTGCGGTGGGGCAAGAACTGCACGGACGGGTCACCAAACTGGTCCCGTTCGGTGTCTTCGTCGAGATCGCGGACGGGATCGAGGGACTGGTCCCTCTGAGAGAACTCACATCGACGCCTGTGGAGCGTCCGTCGGATGTCGTCCAATCCGGCGACGAGGTCACCGTCGTGGTCACTGTGATCGACCGGGAGCGACGCAGGTTGGTCCTCTCTCGACTGCAAAGCACACCCGACCACGTGGGCTGACTCGTTCACGCTTCTGCGACGGTTCCTGGTACGAGCGGTCCTGAGCGTCCGGGCGCCCACTCGGCGCGAAGGAAGCACCGCTCCACCGCTCCGGCTAGGTGAACTTCGGCGGTCACAGCACTAGTCACCGGCGCCCGATCGGCGCGGACAGGCCCGGACGCCATCGCCTCAACGCCATGACCGCACTCTGGTCACCTTTGCAACCAACCGCATCCTGAGCGGACCGTCGAACTCGTACGCGGCCAATGGAGCGCTCGCCGCTGATCGTCCTGGTCTGACGGGCGTCACCCATCGGCTCGGCGCCATGAACCTCGTCCACATCCCCGAGGCCGAGCGTTGACGCAGCGCATGCCCGGCCGCAGCACTGCCCGCAGGGTTCTCCGCCGTGGGGCCGGCCGGTGGTGGCCGGGCCGGCTTGCGGCTTGCGGGCGCGCTCAGGCGGGCAGCTTCGTGTCGACGATGAAGCTGATCTCGATGAGCTGGCCGGGGAAGGTCAGTTCGGTGACGCCGAAGACCGTGCTGACAGGGCGGTGGTCGGCGAAGTAGGCCTGGTTGCCTTCTACCGTCGCCGCGGCGTTCTGCCGCAGGTTCACTATGTACAGGACCTGCGAGACGATCTGGTTGCGGGTGACGCCGTAGTGGTCCAGGACCTTGTCCATGTTGGCGTAGGTCTGCTTGAGCTGGGGGACGAAGTCGTCCGCGTGGAGGAAGTCGCCCGCCTCGTCGAGCGAGAGCTGTCCGGAGACGTGGATCAGCTCGCCGGACTTGATCGCCTGCGAGTAGCCGAACTCGGTCTCGGCCGGCACGCCGTGGTTGAAGACATCAATGGTGGTCACAGTGCTCGCCCTTCTGGTGTGCTCTCTTGTGGTTACTCAGGAACTGTAGGAGAGTGAACGCCGACCTGGAAGAATGCACTTTTCGGTGACTGAGGAACCTGATGGTGACCAAGCATCTGCTCAAGGGTCTGCCCGAGGACGCGGATCTGAGGCGCGCGGACTCCCTGGCGCGGGAGATCTTCTCGGACGTCGCCAACAAGTGGGCGTTTCTGATCATCGAGGCGCTCGGCGAGCGAACCTTGCGCTTCAGCGAGTTGCGCAACGAGGTGGAGGGTGTCAGCCACAAGATGCTCACCCAGAACCTGCGCATGCTGGAGCGCAACGGCCTGGTCGACCGGAAGGTGCACCCCACTGTGCCGCCGCGGGTGGAGTACACCCTCACCGAACCGGGCCGAGCCCTGCGCATGACGGTCGACGCCATGTGCGGTTGGACGAACCAGTACCTCGGTCATATCGAGGACGCGCGCCGTCGTTTCGACGCCTGACGGGCGCCATCAGCACACCCTCGTTGTGCGCGTTCTTGATCGATCTCGAACTGGCGGTCACCGCCTATGACGTGCCCTTCACTTGATGGTGGGTTACTGAGCCGTCCAGCGCCGCGTGTCCCGTTCCTGCGCCTCAGGCTGCCTGCGACCACCGTGGCCTCGGCTCGCTCGAATCCGCGGCCGAGGACACCGAGCACATCAACGCGGCCGATGTGCAAGCCCGTGATTGTGGGTGGCGTACTCACCGAAGCCGATCCCACGCTGGGCGTACGCCTCGGGCTCGGGCAGAGCGAGAACGAGGGCGATGCGGGCCCCAGTCCGACCCGAGAGGTCCAGAACGACAGCTCTGCGATGCAAACCTCATGGTGGCCGGGCTGGCTGGGTAACACATAGTGGACGCACGCACTCGACTCATCGATCCCCCAGAACGGACGGCCGCGCCGTGACGAACGCATACGACGAATCCTTCACCGAGCGCATCCCAGGGCGGGCCTGGACCATTCGCATCATCGGCCACGGCAGCCGCGCCGCCTCGGTCACCTGCAGTACCGCGGCGTGCCGGATGCCGCCCCGTTCCGAGGACCTCGCCGCGCTGCGCGCCTTCGCCGCCGCGCACGCCGCCGCCCACGCGAAGGCGGCCACCGTCAATCCGAACGCCTACTGCCACTGCGGTTCCCAGAGGTGTGGCGCCCACCCCGACACCAAGACGTCCTGCGCAGGCGGGGTGGTGCTGATCCTTCGGCATGACCCGCTGGTGCGCCGGGTGTGGAGCGTGGAAGAGGTCTGCGAGACCTGCGCCCCGCTCATCGCCAACGTCACCGTCCTGGCCCGCGCCGCACGGCCCGCCCGCACGGTCAAGCAGACTGCCACGCCCAACGTGCAGGTGCCCGCCCCGGCCCGGCCGGCCATCGCGGGCGGTTTCTCCTCTCCTCCCGGCGATGGCGATGCGCCCCCCGCACGGCGCCCCCGCCGCGCACCGCAGCGTCCCCGGTCCCGACGTTCAGGGCAGGGGCGCTGACCATGCACGAGCCGTGCCCCCGCTGACGATCCGGCGCTACATCTGCAGTTCGGCGGACTGCCGGCGCCGGACGTTCAGGAACACCTGGTCATGGCGGGCGGGTGGACCGGGCCGCACAAGTGCCCAGGGGTGGCAGGATGGCTTCATGTCGATCCGAAAGGGCGATGCCGCGTAGGCGCCCCAAGGCCGTCCGTGCAGAGCGGTGGCGGCCACGATGGCAGTATCCGGTCCTGAGGGTCCGTGGTGTCTCCGCGCGGACTCGCGCAGCGATCCGCCGGGTGGAAGACCAAGAGATGTGGCCCAATGCGGTCGCTCATGCGCTCTCTCGTTTCGAGTGGGCTTTTGAGCAGCCTGGAAGATATCTGAACGCCTCTGAGGCGCCTTCGCCTGGCATAGAGGTGGAAGACGCCCGCGATGATCTGGAGCGGGCGATGCTGCTGCTTCCGCCCGGAGCCGAACGGGACTTGGGCCGACTGATCGCGAGGATCGACGCGGAATTCGAGCGCCGTACCTTGCCGGAACCCCATCACCTCGAGTTGGCGATGTTCGGCTGGTGGTGGACCAGAATGCGTGAACGCTGACGGGCTTCTGGCTTGTGAGCATCCCATGCACACCGAGCGAAACTGCAACTCCGTGCGAAACTGCAACTCCGCGCGATGCTCCCCAAGTTGGGTGCCGGAACCAGGTTCTGACAGCACCGCTGCTTTCTGGTGTTGTGTCCGCTGTCCGCACAGGGTCACCGGGTTGCTCGTTGCGCTGGTCGGGGCGACGGCATCTCCTGTCCGCATGGGCGGCAGACCTCGACCAGCAGTTGGCGGGCCGAGCGCCGTGGTGGTCAGCGCCAGTCGTCGATCACATACGAGTCGGGGTGGCTGTACCCGGCTTCGTTGGGCCTGTGCATGGTCACGCCCTGCAACCAGGTGCGGAAGCCGCGGTCGATCATGCGCCGGTAGGCATCCGTGCGCCCCAGGTTCATGCCGGCGTCCAGTTGCCCCAGCGCGCGCTCGGCGGCCAGCCGCTCGCACGCGTCAAGCAGTCGCTCGAACCGGTCGGCGGCCTCCGGACCAGGACGTACGGCGCCGAATTTGACGAAGCACACATCCTCGCCGGCCTCCGACCCGGCTCCGCAGTGGCAGACGGCCAGGCCGTCGAGCTCGGACGTCGCGCCCTGGAGCAGGATGGTGTCGCCGAGTGCCTGCGCCCGCGTGGCCACGATCTCGCGTTCCAGGCTCAGGCCCTCGTACACGGCTCCGGTGAGGGCGCGGCATAGGCTCAGCGCGTCAGGCTGCTCCCCAGCGGGCAGGTCGCCGTACAGCACCCGGCCGGGGACTGCGGCACCGTCTGTGACCTGCTTCTTCATGATGGCTGTGAGGAACCGGGGCCAGAAACCGTACCGGCGGTAGAGCTCCAGATGCTTGGGACTGTGCGCGAAGGTGAACAGGCCGAGGTGGCGGTTTCCCCAGGCGTCGAAGCAGTCGATGATCGGCTCCATCAGGCGCTTGCCGATGCCCTGGTCCCACAGATCCGGACGCACGGTCAGCGGGCCGAAGAATCCGACGCTGCCCCAATTGGTGGCGAAGTTCGATCCGACTACTTCGCCCTCGACCGTCGCCGCGAACGCCGCCTGTGGGTCGGCCGCCCAGCGGGTGCGGACGTAGTCGACGGTCCCGAACGGATCAGGTACCCCTAGAAAGGTTCCGAAAGCACCCCTGCAGACCTCATCGGCCCGATCCAGGTCCGCCTCGCCCAGCGGGCGGACTGATACCGGGGTCACGCCGTTCTTCTGCTCCGCTGCTGGTGGGATCATCGCTCTTTCCCTCCGACGCCCCTTTCCATCGCACCACGGAGGTGCGCCGCAGGCGAGGTGAGCAGTCCGACGAGACCTACGAGGATCGACGCCCAAGCCGGTTCACCTTCTCTCTCCGCTACCACCGGCCTTCCAGCCCGGCCGCCGTTCATCCCATCCAGCCGCTGGGGTGCCATGGCGCCGGGTCGGCAGTTGACGGGTCTGCGATCAGCGCATCCGAGGCCGTACACCGCTCGAACGCCAGTCGGTCCGCCGGCCTGCACGGTGAGCGGGCGTGGAAGCTGTCGCAGCTTCGGCTGTGCCGCGCCCGCGTGTTCGGCCGTGAAGAGGCGGTTGCCAGGCAGTGGCAGACCCTGGGAATGCCTGCTGCCCGGCGCTGGTTGTGGAGGGCGTGGTGGTGAAGGGGACAGTGTCCCCGGGCCTCACCTATTGCCCATGAGGACGATCGTTCGGCTGAAGCCTCATGGAGCCTTCCGCCGCGCAGGCGACCGCCCTTCGCAACCATGCACACGTCACGGCCTCGACCGGCACCCTTGCCGGCCGAGGCCGTCGCGCGTTCGGCTCACGCAGACGCTCCGCCGGCTAAGTCGAGGATGTGCAGCTGGACGTCCGGCCGGCAGTGGACGCACGCCCGCACGCCGCCGCTGAGCAGTCGGCGGGCCTCTTCTCGGCCGACGGCCCGCTGACGGGATCCGGCCATGTGGCAGTCGCCGACGTGGATCTCCACGGGCTCGCGGCCGGCGCCGATGCCGTACGCGGCGACCCACTCGGGCGGCGCGGGCCGCCGCCGGCGGCCCCGCTCCTCCTCGATCTGCCGCTGCCTGACTGCTGCGATCTTGCGGTCGATGCGCTCCAGCCACATGGCGTGCCACACCCGCAGGGTGAGCAGGCGCTCCAGGTCGGCCGGTAGGTCATCGAACATATTTTTGATTCTAGCGCCAAGATCTCCATCCTGAGGTCGCGTGTTCGATTTTGCGTTCGATAATGTGGTGGGGGAGGAGGTGAGCGGCATGAGCCCGGAGACGCGACCGCAGCGGAACGCGGTAGTGATGCATGTGCGCTGCCCCGACCGCCTGCCGGAGAAGACCTTCCGGCAGGTCCTGGAGGAGCTGGCCGGTCTGTCACCGGTGGTGCAGGCCCTGCCGCCGACAGCCGCGCTGGTCGACCTGACCGGTGCCATCCGTTACCACGGCACCACCGCGCACCGGCTCGGCGAGGTCCTGCGGATCCGTACGATCTCCCGTATCGGTGTCGACGTCCGGGTCGGTATCGGCCCGTCCATCACCGTCGCCGCCACCGCCTCCGCTCAGGTCTCACCGTCCGGAGGCGTCCTCAGCGTCACCCCCGATCCGGCCGCCGACTGGCTCGCCCAGCTCCCGGTCGAAGCCCTGCACGGCATCGGTCCCCGCCAGGCGGCCGTGCTGCGGGACTACGGCATCCACAGCGTCGGCCTGCTCGCCGCCGTCCCGCCCGCCACCGTCCAGCGCCTCCTCGGCGGCCGCGCCGGCCGCCTCGCCACCGACCACGCCCAAGGCATCGACCCCCGCCCCGTCGTCCCCCGGGCCCTGCCCGCCTCCGCCACCGTGCGCTGCTCTTTCGACCGGCACATCCTGGAGGGCGCCGCCGTACGCGCCGCCCTGCTGGACCTGGTGATCCGCCTCGGCGTACGCCTGCGCCGCCGCGGCCAGGCTGCCCGCGCCCTCACGCTCACGCTGACGTTCGCGGGCGGCACCTCGTGGGAGAAGACCCGCCGCCTGGCAGAGGCGTCCGCCCACGACGACGACCTACGGCAGCTCGCCTACCAGCTGATGGACGCGGCCGGCCTGCAGCGCGGCCGCCTCACCGGCATCGCCCTGCGCGGCGAAGACCTCATCGACGCCGCCCGCGTCGCCCGGCAGATCAGCCTCGACGACACCCGCGAGGACCGGCTGCTGGCCGAGCAGGCCATGGACCGCATACGCGACAAGTTCGGCCCTCACGCCATCGGGCCGGCAGCCGTCTTCCGCCATGCTTCCTGAGCTTGTCGTTCGAGGTCAGGCCGAGCCCTCCGGACGTCGAACTGCGAGCTGAGTGGTTGTTTCTGAGCTCCAGTGCTCGGGCCGTAGCCCCGTGCCGATTCCGTTCGTCGGGGCGCCCGGGCGAAATCTGTGCCGGTGTCCGTTGGGCAAGTGGTGGGAAACAACCCGGATGCCGCGGATGGACGTGGAGCGTCCGCGCTCGCGATGTGGCCTTGGACGGGAGCCAGGATGGGCTACTTAGACGGCTTAGAACCACGATTCAGGACCGCTTCAAGAAGCGGACGGATGAGTTCTGGTGGGTCTCCGTCTCCAGTCCCGTGGTCCACGAGGTCGCCGGCAGGTTCCTGACATCAACGAAGCCATCGAAGTGTTCCTCGTCCATCTCCCCGCCGATACTCCTGAACCGAGCACGGCGCCCGCCACGTTGGCGGCATCCGTCACCGAGGAGACCGGCCGCGAGGCCCCGCCGAGCCCCGGTCCAACGCACCGGCCGATGGGCGGCGGTTCCGCGGGCGAACGCCGGTAGGCTGCGGCGGTGCGCACGGTCGAGCTTCTGTTGGACGAGGCGGCAGAGTTGGCGGTCCGGGAGGCCTGGCGGCGGCTGGCGGACGCGGGGCTGCCCAGTCAGGCGCGCCTTCGCTCACCGACGAACGCCCCGCACCTCACGTTGGCCGCCTGCCCGGAGCTGACCGCCCCGATTCGCTGGGAGCTCGCCGAGGTGGCCGCCGCCCTGCCGCTACCGGTGCGGTGCACCGGCGTGGTCCGCTTCGAGCGGCCCACCTCGGTGCTGGCTTGGGCGCTGGAGTGCGACTCCGCGCTGGCCGGATTGCACCGCCGAGTATGGGAGGCGGTGGTCTTCGACAGCCCGCCCGGCACCCTCAATCCCTTCCACGACCCCGGGCGCTGGAGCCCGCACATCACCCTCGGCCGGACCCGGCGGGCCGGTGCCTTCGCCGACCGGCGAATCCCTGAGCTGCTGTCGGCGCCGCCACTGTCGCTCCGGCTCACCACCCTGCGCAGCTACGACACCCAGACCGGCGCCGTGGAAGTGCTGCAGCCCCGCGCCTGAGCGCTGATAAGAGACATCGTGCCCCGCCTCGTCGGGCGCCGGCGTCCGCCCAACCTGCCGAACCGCACCGGGCACTTACTGGCCCTGACAAAGCCTCTGGACGTGCCGGTGGGTGATCAGGCAGACGGCGAGGCCGAGGAAGGCTTCGTGGACGTCGTCGCGTCGTTCCCAGCGGATGCGCAGGTGGCGGAAGCCGTGCAGCCAGGAGATCGTCCGCTCGACGACCCAGAGGAAGGTGCTCAGACCGGTGCCGTGCGGCTGTCCCGCTGGGCGATCGCGGGCCGGATCCCGCGCTGCCGCAGGGGCCGGCGGTACTTGTCGTGGTCGTAGCCGCGGTCGGCGAAGAGCATGTCGGGCCGACTGCCTGCCCGGCCGACGACCCCGGCCGTCTGGAGTCGGCGCCGGTCCAGGGCGCGCGCCTGGCCTGCGACCCCGAAGGGTGCGCCGCCGAGCGCCGAGGGGTCCGGCTGTCACCGGGCGAAGCGGTGCGCTTGTTGAAGGACTTGGAAGCCTACGTGTCGCGCGTGATCACGATGCGCAATCCGCCGCTGTCGGCCTTGCGTCCTAGCCGGGCTGGTGCACGACCGCGGCAGTCGTGGCAGACCGCTGCTGAACACCGATATCCACGGTTTCCCGGGAGCTCACTTCGAGTTGCCCGTGCACAGCGCCGAGCCTACGCTTGAGAGGGATTTTGCGTAGAACGGGAAGATGAGAAACGGGGGGTAGTCGGAGCGGGAAATGCGCAAAGCTCTGGCGGCTGCAGTATTTCCGAGATGACATCGGGACCAGTCATGGCAAAGCCTTACGAGCCTCAAGCGCGGACTGAACGACGTCGCGATCGTCAGACCACCTGGTAAGCGTACTGCCCCGATGAAGGCGATGCTCCGCTCGGTACCGTCTACGACAACTCAGAGGATGCCGAACGGGCCGCGGAAGAACACAACGCTCAGTTCACGCCGCCTCATAACGCCCAAGTTCGTGAGTATTTCCCGGACCCCTACGATCCTGTCCGGCCCGATTTCGATTAGCGGCCGGCGGCGCTGAGCGGCGAGCAGGTGGCTGTGGCGAGCGACGCTGCGATTCTCGTCATCGCGGCGCACGTACAGATGCGGCCTGACCTGCCCGGCCGGCCGCTGAACGACGGTGCGGCAGCGGTCGGTCGGGTCAGGCTATGGGAGTCGTCTGCGTGCAGTTCGTCCACTCGAGCCAGGGTCGGCTGCCGTCCGGCGCGGGCCCTGTCGCGTACGTGGGTTCGTTGATGACGGTCTGCTCGCGCTCTTCATGGGTGATGTCCAGTCCGAAGAGCTTGAATCCCATGCTCAGAGCTCCGGCTGACACGCCGAGTCCCACGCCGACCGACACGTTCCACCAGTCCGTGTCGGCCTGGTAGTCGATCTGCGAGAGTTTTGCCTTGTCGTGCAGCAAGCGTTCCAGGGAACCGGCGTCGCCGGTCAGCGGCTCGGCTGCCTCGGTCGGGGTGGGAAGTGCGTCGGAGGCGGGGAAGTCACCCCGGCCGCGGAGCCAGTCCTCGACGAGCCTGCTGTCCTCCTCGTCGTCGAGGGTCACCTCTGCCGTCTCGGTATGCACCTCGGACTCGATCTCGCCACCGCCACCGCCGACTTCGATCGTGATGGGTGTCGGCCCGACGTTCGCACCGGCGCCCGCTTGTACCCCCTTACTGGTCCCCTCCTCACTGCTGGTCGTGATCTGCAGCTTGGTCGGGTGGTGGGCCTCGTCGTTCTTCTCTTCCTCGTCATACTGAGCCGCGTCGTACGTGACGGCGACCTGTTGCATGCGGGTTCCCCTCGCCTGCACGCCCTGCCCGCCTTTCGCGTTGACGCTGAGCGTGTAGATGAAGGTGACCGTGCCGGCATTGGGACCGCTGTTGGCCCGCATCACCAGCACGTCGTTCGTCATCGAGCCCGACAGAAGCTCGGTGCTGACCGACCCCAACGAGGCGGGGGCATCGCCGCCCTTGTCGCCCTTGCCCTTCTTGCCGCCCGACTTGAAGGATTTGCCGAAGCTGACGCCGCCGGCCAGCTCGGTGGTGGTCTTGGTGATGTCGACGTCCGGCAGCCGCTGGGGATTTTCCTTCTTCATCCGCTCCATCGCGCTGTTCCGGCAGCCCACCACACTGACCGGATTCACCAGATTCGGCATCGCGTTGCATGTGTCGTTCTGCTTGAGCGCGGCGGCGAAGGCCTCGGCGTCCTCCAGATTGGCCGCCAGATCGGCTTGCGTGTCACCGGTCTTGTGCCCGTCGAAGAGCCACTGGCCTCCCACACCGCCCCCGGTGCCGTAGCTGGCGTTCAGCGATGCGCCCCCGCCCCAGTCCTTCAGTCCGGGGATGCCGGCCGAGATGCTGGTCGTCGCGCCCACGGTGTCCGTCTCGATGTGCTGCATGGTGACGGTTCCGTCGGACCACTGCTGAATCTTCAACTCCTCGGTGTCGCTCATCTTGAAGAAGGTGATCTGCACAACGACGGTGTCTTTCGTCTGCTCCTCGGAAAGCATGCACACAGCGGGTTGGAAGGGATCGTCGGTCGGTGCCTCAGGCGGCTCTTCTGGTTTTTCTCCGTCGTCGGCCGCAGTACCAGCAACGTCCGAGCCCTGGCACGCCGTCCTCTCGTCCTGACCGACGATGCGGCACACCTGTGTCTCGACCCCTTCGAGGACTTGTCGGCCCAGGGGTGTTCCCACGCACGCCGCGACCACGAGGGCCGCGACAACGATCAACCCCAGGTATTCCACGGAGGTTTGACCGTCGTCGGCATGCCGCCGCGGTTTGTGCAGGTCGTACCTGCCCTGGGTCTCCACCCGTCACCTCGTTCGCTGCTCACCACGGACATGACATCTACGACGTGTGGCGGCACGTTAATCCGGAAGCGTGAGCGGACGGCAGGGGTGCAGGGCCCAAATGTGGGCCCAAACCTGTGGGCTCCACGGCGACGAGACAGTGAGCGTCGGTGAGGGCTGCCAGCGCACCAAGCTCCCTGCGGGCAGACGGCCGGTGAGCCCTCTCCAGCCCTTCCGTAGGGTGAGTCCATGACACTGTCCCCCTGGTCGCCCGGTGCAGTCACGTCCCTCCCTGGGCCGCCGCTTCTGCCTGTCGACTGGATCGACCACGTCGACACGGACCCCATCCGTGCGTTGGAGATGTTTGTTCTGGGGTGGTACCCGGCCGACGAGGCCGATCCGGATCCCGAGGCGCCCACGGACGGTGATCTCGCCGGCCTGCCGGCTTCGCTCGCGGCCTTCCACCGCCTCGCCCGCCTGCGTCCCGCCCTTCGACGCTTCAGCAACCCGGTGCTCCCGCGGCCCCAACGAGCTGAGAGACCATATGGCAGTCAGTTGGTCTTCGCGACGGACAACCAGGGATGCAGGGACTGGTCCATCCCTTGGCCGCCTCGCGGCGGACCGGCGGACTCCGACCCACCTGTGTGGCTCACGGAGGACCCCTACTGCGACGACGATCCGGAGACGATCCTCGAAGCGGAACCCCTCAGCCGGTTCCTCCTCCAGTTCACCCTCAACGAAGCCAGCGGCATCGCGCCCTTCAACGCCTGGACCCTGGTCATGCCCATCGAGCGCCTCGAACCGCTATGGGACTTCCTACGCCCCGTCCCCCTCAGCCCCTTCCTTCCCACCTATACGAGCGACCTGTTCTACGCCGCCCCAGGACTGCTGGCGAGCGTCAGCGCCGATGAGATCGAGGCGACCATCGCGTTTGGCGCACGCCACCGCGAAACCCTCGCCCCCTTGCGGGCCTACGACTTCCCCTGGCGGCGCTTCGACGAGTAGCCCTCTCGTTCGCGGCCCCGGGCATCAGCAGCATGGCGCTCACACGGAGCGTTCTCAGTGTGGGCGCGAGCGGCGGTCGGGTCTTCGGTGCGGCGCGGCAGGGCGGGCGAGAGGCACGGCACTTCGCCGCGGCCGTATCGGTGACGACCTGGCTGTTCACGCCGTGCCGGCGGAGCTTGGCGGAGTAGTCCGCTCGGCTGCCGCTGAAACGGCCACACTCGGCGGGGGTCCCGTCCGTCCAGCAGGACGAAGTCCGGGTCGTGCTCGCGCGGCGCCTTGAGCAGGCTGGGAGCGAGATCGGTGAGCAGGCCGTTGAACGGTTGGTCCGACGGCGGCGGCGCCGGCCGTCACCGTGTCAGAAGGTCTCCAAAGCGTGGCCTTAGCGGCCGATGGTTTTGAGCCAGCAGAGTAAGTGTGGCTCGGATGACTGTACCCCCGGCCCATCGTGGCGCACTGCCACACGATGTTCACTCTGAGGAATCGCCGAGTCGCCTGCCCCGCAGCAGGGGCAGCCCAGCGCGATGCGCTGGATTCGTGTGAGTCGGCCATCGAAGCGACGTCTGCGGCACCGTGCGAGGACATGACGCTGGGGTGTCCTTCGCGTTCGCGCCTGTAGTGCGCCGAGTGCCCTTGGTGCGCTGTGCGCAGGATTCGAGGAGAATGTCGTGACCACACGTACGCGTCTGAGGGCGGCCGTCCTGGCCCACCCGGTACTCACCGTGGCCATTGCGGGGACGTGCCTGGCGGCACTGGGCGGGGTGGGGGAAATGGCCGCGCGGAAGGTCGTCGCGGACAGGATTCGGGCGGAGTCGAACCTCGTGGGAGCTGAGGCCGCGGTTCAGCAGCGGGGCGGCTGGGCCTTGACGGCCCTGACCGGCGAGCGGCTGCCCGAGGTGGGCATCGCGTCGGACAACGCGACCCTCGGCCCGTTCAAGGGAGTGTCGCTGCAGGTCGACGTGTACGGCCTGGTGCTGGGATCGCCCACCGAGTTCGAACATGTCCATGGACTGGCCATCGTGGACGAAGACGCCCTGAGAGACGCTTTCAACACCGCGCGGCCGGGCATGTCGGTGACGTCCGTGGAGTTGAACCGCAACGAGAACATCGTCTCCGTGACGTTCGACGCGGCCGGCCGCTCGGAACAGGTGGAACTGATTCCGGAGACCGATGGCTTGGGTGGTTTCTCCTTCGTGCGGGTGGACGGTGAAACGTCCGAGGAGCCGGGTCAGGGTTCCGGCCTCGACCGTCTGAGCTCGGTCATCAACCCCTCCACGGGCCCTGCCAAGGCTCTCGGCCTGCGATTCCAGGCTGCGGCGGTCTTCCGGGACGGGCTCCACCTCGTCCTGGACAGAGGTGCGGGCCAGATGCAGTAGTGAGAAGCGCCGAGCCTGACGCTCGGACGACGGCTGCCCCGTGGGACGGCGTGCCACTGCACCAGCGGCACGCCATCCCACGGTCACTCAACCCTGCCGTGGACACCGTCGACTTCGGTTCCGGGCAGCGGCATCCCGTATGCCCCCGTCGCCGCGCTCCGCACCGATGGCCAGGCTCTCCTGCACCTCGGCAGCGAATACACCGCGGAGAGGTCGAAGTCCTGGCTGGGTTCCAGACCGGGCACGTTGCGTTGCTGACCGAGTGGCCCTCGCCGGCGTCATGTGTGTGCTGCGGACGGGTGTCGCGTGGCGCGGTGTTCCCGCGGAGACGGTGGGCTTCTCGGGTGTGACGAGTTGGCGCCGTTGTAGGACTGGACCGAGGTCGACGTTCGGCCGCGCCTGCATGCTGCCCTGCTGACCGAGCTGTGCCGCGCCGGTCTGCTGGACCTATGGACCTAGACGAACCCGTACGACGTCGCCCAGCTCCTGCCGCTCTGGATATGCGGACCGGATTCAAGACTTCGCCGAGTACCCCCGCCGCCTCCTGTGAAAGCGGGGCATCAAGCCGTTGAGCGCGCGACGCCGGCGCCGATCCCCATCAGCGCCTGCTTGAACCGGCCTGCGGCCTCATATGCCTGCGCCGCCTGCGAACCTCATCTGGAAGCGATCAGCCGGCCACCCTGAACCACCCCGGCCTCACCTCGACCAGAAGCGGTTGCAGCGACCGCACCGCGGCCCGCAGGTCCTGATCCGTGAGATCAAGAGGCTCCGGCAGGCTCAGCCCGTACCGGCGCAACCGCCAGAGGTCGAAGACTTCGCTCCCGTCGGCTGCGAAGTCCACGTCGACCTCAGCGCCGCCGTCGCCCACGAAGCGGCACCCTGCCCCATGAACCGCGTAGGAGTAGGTGCCGGCGTGCCCACTGCGGCTGATCCGGCGCGAACGGGCCAGGCCGAGGACATCTGCCAGCCGCTCGAGCGAGGGGATCGCCACCCTCATGGCTTCGTCAATGGCGTTCAGAGCGTGGACGTAACCGAGCACGAGGTCTCGTGCAGCACCAGCCCGTTCCATACGGCGCCATCCCCCTGAGCCCGTGGCTGAACGGATTGTTCCATGAGGCCGCCGGCGTCTCCACAGGACAGCATTCTGAAACGATCAGTCAGTGCGTGCTCGGCATGATTGGCTCTCGCCCCCCGCCTGGCTCATGCGCTGCCGTCGCCGACGGCGGCAGCCGGGGTGTGGACGGCCTGACCATCCGGCACTTCGGTGGTGGTGACGGTGGTGACGGTGGTGCACAGAGTGCGGGCCAGTTCGTCGACGAGGCGCCCCAGGTCCTCAGGGGTGCGCCCGGTACCGAACATGTAGTGGTCGGGACGTACTACCGCGCCGACGTGACCCGCTGAGGCGAAGTGCGGCAGGTAGACGTCGTCGATGTCCTCGACGTCGATGGCCGCGCTCGCCTGCCCGCTCGGGACGATGCGCACGAGATGGGCGCCGATCCGGTCGAGGAAGGAGAGCTGACCCGGTGTGAGGGCGTCCCTCGGGTCGAGGGTCGCTGCGACGACGAAGCCCTGGCCTACGATCTCGTCGAGCAGGCCGGAGCGATCGCCCCGGCTCACCCTGCCCTGCATGCTGAGTCGGCCGGCGGAGCGCTGGACGAGTCCACTGGCGTCTCGCGCGACGACGCCGTCGAAGAGGGCTGGTGGGGGAAGCGGAGGCAGGATGCGTGCCGGGTCGGCACCCTTCTCGATCATCGCTGAGTCTCGGACCGCGGCTGCTTGCGGGTCCGTGACGCAGATGACCTTACCCAGCTCGACGGACATGCCGATGGCGTGCTGGACGTGCGCGGAACGCTCCAGGCCGTAGGAGTCGAGCAGTTCGGGCCGTGCCAGGCCTCGCAGGACCAGGTCCAGTTTCCAGGTCAGGTTGGCGGCGTCGCGAATGCCCGAGCACATGCCCTGCCCCGCGAACGGGGGCATCAGGTGCGCTGCGTCACCGGCGATGATCAGCCGGCCGGAGCGCCACCGCTCGGCCCATCGGGCCTGGAAGGTGTAGACCGCGTGCCGTTCGAGGGTGCAGTTGTCGGCGTTCAGGCCCCAGGGACGCAGGAGTTGCCAGGCACGGTCTTCCGTGTTCAGCTCCTCGACGGTCTCGCCGGGCATGCGCATGAACTCCCACCGTCGGCGCCCCGGGCCGCCGGAGACGACGGTGGTGGGACGGGCCGGATCGCAGATCTGGAGGTTGACCGGCGTCCACTCGCGCGCGGTGTACGGGACGACGTCGACGATCAGCCAGTCGTAGAAGAAGCCGAGGTCGACGCTGTCGGACTCCATGCGGTCGCGGACGAAGCTGTTGGCTCCGTCGCATCCGATCACATAGGAGGCGCGGAATCGGCGTTCCTGACCGTTCTGGTCGACGGCGGTCACCACGACCGCCTCGTCGGTCTCGTCCAGGGCCACCGCTGTCTGCCCACGCAGCAGCGTGATGCCCGGTTGCTCGCCGCAGGCGGCGGCCAGCGCCTCCTCGAGGTCGGGCTGGTACATCATCGAAGCGACGGGCCAGCCCGAGGGTCCCAGGCCGGACCAGTCGAAGGCCAGCAGCGTCTGCCCGTCGGCGTTGCGCCACTCGTAGGTGTCGGCCGGTTCCGTCAGGCGCGCGAGCTCCTCGGCGATGCCCGCGTCGGCAAGGAGCCGCGCGACCTCGTCGTCGAAGTGGACGGCCCTCGGCCGGCCGTAGACGTGGGGCCACCGCTCCAGGACGGTGACAGTCCAGCCGCTGCGTGCGAGATACAGCGCACTGGTCAGTCCCACGGGGCCGGCTCCGACCACCAGGACGTGGCTGGCCTCGAACTCGATGTCGAAAGGCATGGCTTGCTCCTACTGTGCGCTAGGGGCGTGAGCCCCTGTCATGAGTTCGGCGAGGTCCTCGGGGGCGAGGAAGGACGGAGGCGGTGGCGGGCCCCAGGCGTACAGAGCGTTGGCGCCCTCCCAGACACCGGGCTTCCACAGGGCGTCGTCGACGATGCAGTCGATGTCGGAGTAGTACTCCGAGAAGTTGCCGGCCGGGTCCTTCAGGTACCAGAAGAAATTCGACCCGATGAAGTGCCTGCCCAGCCCCCAGGTGTGCCGGTCGGGGTCGGCCTCCAGCATCGACATCGCACCACGCCCGATCTCGTCGACATCGTCGACCTGCCAGGACGTGTGGTGGAGGAAGGAGACGGGCGCCTGCTGCACCAGCACGTTGTGATGGTCCGTCGAACAGCGCATGAAGGCGGCGAGCCCGGGAACGGTGTCGCTCACCTTGAAGCCGATCCCTTCCAGGAAGAAACGCTGCGAGGCTTCCTGGTCGGTGGAGCCGAGCACGACATGGCCGAGCTTGCGAGGGCGGACCGGGCCTTGGCGCAGGATGCCCGGCGCGCGTTCTTGCAGACGGGGCGTGGTGCCCGGACCGTTGTACGCGACTTCCGGAGCAGGGGCCTGCGCGTAGCGAGGCGCGATCTCGACGCGGACCGATACGCCGGTGCCGGGGTCGACGGCGCTCACGCCGGAGGAAGTCTTGTGGACAGCGACGTCGAGGCGGGCCAGGGCGGAAGCGACTCGGTCGAGGTCGTCCGGGTCGTCGACGCCGACACCGAGTTCCAGCAGCTGACGGCGCGGTGCGTGCACGATGCGCAACTGCTCACCGCCGTCAGCGGTTGCGAAGCCGTGGTGTGCGGCGCTGCCCTGACTGTCCGGTGCCGCCGTGGGTGTCAGGCCGAAGTCGGCGTAGTACTGGGCTGTCTGCGGGACGTCGGGAACGCCCATCACGATCCGGGTCAGGCGATGCAACGGCATGGATCGGCTCTCCTTGTTCGAAAGTGCCTGGTGAGCGGGTGTTCAGGGGGACGCCACCCGGTTGGTGAGGGGGCCGGTCCCGTTGAACCGGCTCACCGAGGTCCCGTTGATCCAGCTCAACGAGGTCTCGCCGGGCGGCGGGAAGCGCTGGACTGGTGACCGCCGCACCGCAGCAGGGCTGGAACGACTGGCTCGTCGCCGCCGAGTCCCTGCGAGCAGTGGCCGACCAGGACTCCGCCCACCCGACGGCGAGCTGAGAGATGGTGCGGCGTTCGGCAAGCCCTGACAAGTACGGCCGTCACGCTAGACACGCCGCATGGTCGGGAGCACCCCCTGTGCCGGTCAATGGAACGTCGCTGCGGAGGGGACATTCTGTCAGTCGTGCCAATTGACAGTTATGACAGAAAGCGGCAGGGTGGCGCCCCATGATCGCGTCCGACCCGCATCGGAGAATGACTTTGAACAAGCGCCGCCGCATCTACGTCAGCGCAGCCGGCACGGCCATCCTTGTCCTCGCCGTCGCGGCCACCGATCTCGTGGTGGAGCGCACGGCGGAACAGCGGATAGCGGAAGTGGCCGAGTGTCGTCTCGGTGCCGAGGTCGAAGCCGAGCTGGACAGCAGCTTCGCGGGGCTCAGAAGTGTCACCGGCCATGTGGGTACCGTGCGGCTCGACGCGGCTCGCCTACAGCGCAACGGTGTCACTCTCGGCCTCCGGGTGGATCTCCACGGGGTGTCCACCGACGGTGAGGCGACCGGCGGTTCGGCGGTCGCCGCCGTGCCGTACGCGGAACTCGGCAAGCGGCTGGGGAGTGCGGCCGGCTCGGGTGGTGCGGTCGCCATGGATGACGTGACGCTCGGTCCGGACGGAAGCCGACTCGTCCTGCATGGATTCGTCGGCGACCTGCACCTGCCCGTGTCGGTGGCGATGGATCTGTCCACCACTTCCCGCGCGGTGACCCTTACACCCCGAGCGGTGCGGATGTTGGGCAGGGAGGTCTCCGTAAGTGCCCTGCCCGCCCTGGCGGGCGAAGGCGCCCGCCTCAAGGACGAGTTGAAGCCGCGGACGCTCAAGATCGACCGTCTCCCGGCCGGTGTGCGGCTCACGGGCGCCGAGGTCGCCGACGACGGACTCGTCCTCCGCTTCGCGCTGTCGCCGAGTGGGCTGGACCTGGGCAAGGAGACGGGTGCGGGCGCTGTCTGTGTGCGGGCCGGCGAGTAGACCTGAGACGGAATATCGATATTTGCGTTTACTGGCGTTACTCTGCTTTCACTTGCGCCGACCCTCGCTCGCTCACTCAGGGCCCTGGCGATGGGTCTACCGGTACAGCGCAGCACACGAGCTAGGACCGCCGTATGACGACTTCCGGTGACAACAGATCCGACTGGCTCCACCAGCTCTCCCCGCAGGGCTCCCGAACGGCCGGACGGCCCGCCTCCTCGGAGCAGACCCTCGCTGAAGCGATCGACCGACTGGGTCCCGAGCCGGTCGCCTGGGCAGTCGTCCAAGGGCAGGAACTCGCCCACACCATCACGAGCAGGGTGCCCGAACTCGGCGGCGGCCCGGACCCGTTCGAAACTCTGCGGGCGGGCACCGAGGCCGCGGTGCTGCGCGCTCTGATGCTCCTGGCCCAGGCGCCCGGCGACGCGGCGGTCCCGGAGGAGGCGCTGCTCGGCGGCCGGGAATTCGCCCGTCGCCGGGTCGGTCTGGGCAGCGTCCTCAGGGGTATCCGGCTCGGCCATGCGGCTCTCGCACGCGCGGTGATGGCCGCCTGCCGCGAGCTCGCCCCCGCCGCCGACCTGGCCGAAGAGCTCAGGCGCATCTCCGACGTCCTGTTCGGCTTCATCGACGAGTTCTCCTCGCGGATGACCGACGAGTACCTCGCCGAGCACGATCGCTGGGTGACCAGCGGGGCGGCTGCCAGGGAGGAGGCCGTACGAGTGATCCTCAAGGGCGACCCCGTGAAGGAAGAAGGAGTGACCCGCATCCTGGGCTACCGGCTCGAGGCGCGGCATCTCGCGGTGATCGCCTGGTGCGACTCCCACCTCGGCCTCCCGGGGTCCGACCTGCAGCAGGCCGCCACAGACTTCCTCGCCGCCCACGGATGTCAGCCGCACCTGCTCGTACCGGTGGGGCAAAGACGTCTGTGGGCCTGGGGAAACTCCACCGCCGAGTGGCGCGCGCCATGGCCGCGGACACCGTGGACGAGCCCGGCGGGCGTCCATATCGCGTGTGGATCGGTACGTGACGGCCTGGAGGGCTTTCGTCAGTCCCATCACGAGGCGGAGCAGGTGGCGCGCCTGATACGCATGAACCCGGACAAGGGCGGGCTGGCCGTGCACTACCGAGATGTCGATGTGACGGCTTTGCTGAGCGACGACCTGGCCGCTGCGCGGCGCTTCGTCCAGGACGAACTGGGGGCACTGGCCGTCGACAGCCCGCACGCCGAGCAGCTGCGCACCACGTTGCGGCAGTACCTCCTCTGTGAAAGGAGCCTCACCACCGCCGCGGCGCGACTGCACATAGCGCGCAACACGGTCACCTACCGAGTCAAGCGAGCCCAGGAACTGATCGGGCACGACCTGACCGGTCGACTCCTTCAGGTCATGACCGCGTTGGAGGCGTCGCACGTCCTGGGGGAGTCGGTGCTGCAGCCTCACCGCGGACGGTGCAACCGCACTCCCTCGCGTTCTTGACGGAGCCCGGACGCCTCCTGTTGTCCTTTCCCGTCGGATCGGCCCGTCGGCCCCGACCGGCCCGGCGACGGCTGGTCGGAGTCACCACGGAGGGTCAGCCCTCTGGGTTTCTGGCGCAGAGGTTTCGGCGCAGAGTACGCACCGCGGACATGCGGTCGGGACCAATTTCGCGATCCGACTCTGCGCTCCCGGGCCAGGACATCGACCGGCCAGGAGGCATGGAATGGCACCTGTATCGACGCACACGCCCATGAGGCGTGAGGCCATGAGTCGCGGGAGAAAGTCATGACGACGCCCTCAGTCGCAACGTCCGCGGCGGACGCGCCGCCCCTGACCTCGCGCGAGCGTGCCGCCGGCAGCCACACACTCGTGGCCGACGACACCGAGGAGCAGGTCACGCCACTGATCTGATGACAGGGCCCCGCATCAGGGCCGACAGACCCACCAGGGCGTACGACACACGAAGGCGGATGGAATTCCCCCGGGCCGCCGGAGGTGCTGCCGACCTGGTTCCGGACCCACGCCGCGGTCCGGGTGGGGCGGCACGGGCAGGACGGACTCACCTCACCGTCCTGCCCGTCCGCGTACGCCTCGCGCCGTCCGTGTGCGCCTGGCCTGCCCCTGTACGTCCGGCGGCCCTGTGCACCGCAGGTGGTCCACCGGCCGGGCCGCAAGCCTCAGCAAGCGGTGTCATCACTCCGTGGCACGCAGCGTGACCTGCGGGCACTGCCAAGGCATACTGCTGACCAGGTGGCAGGCGTGACAATTGGCAGTTCGGACGGGAACGAGAGGTGGCGCGTTGTCGAGGAAGGCCGGGCCCGGTCTGCGCGAGCGCAAAAGGGACCAGACGCGGCGCACCCTGCGAGAGGCAGCGGGGAAGCTCTTCGACGAACGCGGCTTCCTGCAGACCACGGTGGCCGACATCGCGGAGGCCGCGAACGTGTCGGAGCGGACCTTCTTCCGGTACTACGACAGCAAGGAAGCGCTGCTGCTGCCGGACAGCGCCGAGCTCTTCGCCCGGATCGAAGAGGCCTTCCGTGCCCGGCCGGTGAGCGAGAGCGCACTGGAGGCAGCCTGTGGGGCACTCGGCGATGTGGCGTCCTACTTCGCCGCGAGCAGCTTGACCGCGCTGGCCCATCCCCTCGGCGAGGTGCGGGAGCACGCTCGCATCGGTCTGGCCCGGCAAGTCGCGGAGTTCGAAGAGCGCCTTGGTGAACTGGTCCTGGAGCGCCTGCCGCAGGAGACCCCTGATGCGGATCTGGAGGCGGCACTGATCGCCAACTGCGCCCTCTCCGCTGCCCGGGCGGTGTTGCGTACACTTCGCAGCCGCCGTGAGGCCGGTGTGCCGGTGGAACCGGAGACCATGCTGCCGCGAGCCTTCGCCATGCTGCGCCGGCTCGGAACTCACCCTGGGTAAACCCACCCTGGGTGAACCCACCCTGTGTGAACTCACCCTGTTCCAGGGCCACTCTTCGTTGCGCGCCCCGCCGGCTCACTGAGGCCCTGACGAGTAACGCACCGTGCCGCTAAGCGCACGCTCGGTGCGCCACCCTGCGCACCGAGGTCCGGACATGGCGGCGTAAAAGCCGTAAGAACGGGCGATGCCCGGCCCCCGTACACATGCGCGGCGAGAGGCGCCGCACACATTTTGACACCTGTGACATTTGGCAGTCATGACATTTCTGGGGGTACGGTAGCGCCGTCGTGCCGCCCTTGGCGGCGGCACCCACCTCCCAGGGAGACACCTGTGTCCTCACCACTCACCCCGCACCGGCCGCCCCTCCACCGCATAGGCGCCTTCTGCGCCCGGCGCCCCGTGACAGTGATCGCCATCTGGCTCGTGATCCTGGTGGCCGTCCTGCTGGGCCGGCATACCGCAGCCGCGATCTACAGCGACGAGGTCAGCCTGCCGGGCAGCCACACCGAGCAAGGCGCCGACCTGCTGCGAGCGTCCGAACCGGACCTTGCGGCTCCCAACGGCAAAGTCGTCTTCCACGTGTCCTCCGGCCGGCTCTCCGAGCACGACGGGGCGCTCGACACCACGCTCGCCCAGCTCCGCGGTCTGCCTCATGTCAGCGCCGTGTCCGCCGTCATCGCCAGTACCGACGGCGCCACGGGGTACACCACGGTGTCCTTCGACAAGAGCATCAAGTCGCTCGGGCACGGCTACACCGACCACCTGGACGAGGCGACACGTCCCGCCGCGGACGCGGGGATCGCGGTCGGTTACGGCGGCGACCTGGACACCGTGGTCCGCGAACCCGCCGGCGACAAGGCCAGCGAAGCCGTCGGCGTCGCGGCCGCGTTGCTCGTGCTGCTCTTCGCCTTCGGCAGCATCGCCGCCGCCCTCCTGCCACTGGTGACGGCGCTGGTCAGCGTCATGGTCGGGCTCGGCGTCGTCGGCATCCTCGCCGGGGCCCTGACCTTCGCCACCTCGGCGCCGACCCTCGCCACCATGATCGGGCTGGGCGTCGGCATCGACTACGCCCTCTTCCTCATCACGCGCTTCCGCCAGGACGTGATCGACGGATACGACCCGGTCGACGCCGCCGCCCGCACCACCGCCACCAGTGGCAAGGCGGTCCTGGTGGCGGGCGTCACGGTGGGAGTGGCCCTCCTCAGCCTGTACGCCTGCGGCCTCAGCGTGGTGGGCAGGCTGGGCCTGGCGGCCACCGTCGCCGTCGCCGTCACCGCTGCCGCAGCGGTGACGCTCGTCCCCGCTGCCATGGGGCTCGCCGGCCACCGTATCGACCGGCTGCACATTCGCCGCCCGGTAGCCGAGACCGGCGGTGATGACGACGGCTGGCACCGCTACGCGCACGCGGTGGCCCGCCGCCCACGCACGTTCCTCACGGTGGGCGTCATCCTGGTCGCCGTGTGCACCGTTCCGCTGTTCTCCATGCGACTGGGGCACATCGACAACGGCGCGGACCCTGTCGGCAGCACCACGCGCAACGCCTACGACTGGATCGCCGAGGCCGAAGGCCCCGGATTCGGCCCCGGTGCGAACGGCCCCCTGACGGTGGTCGTGGACCTCGACCACGCGCGGCAGCCGACCGACCGGATCGCGGACACGCTCACGGACCGGCTGCGCAAGACCGACGGAGTGGTTCGCGTGACCACCCCCAAGGCGAGTCAGGACGGCAGGACACTGGTCACCACGGTCACTCCGGCCGACGGCCCTCAGGACGCCAGGACCGGCGAACTCTTCGACACCCTGACCGACCACACCCTGCCGGCCGCCCTCGCGGGAACCGGCGCCACGGCCCATCTGACGGGCACCACCGCGGGCCAGCTGGAATTCCGCGACACCGTCACCGAGCGCCTGCCCCTCATCATCGCCATCGTCCTGGTAGCGGCGTTCGTGCTGCTCACGGTGGTCTTCCGGAGTCTGGTGATCCCGCTCAAGGCCGTCCTGCTCAACCTGCTGACCACCGGTGCCTCGTACGGCGTCCTGGTCGCCGTCTTCCAGTGGGGCTGGGGCGGACACCTCCTCGGCGTGAGCGAGCCCGTTCCCATCGAGTCCTACGTGCCGATGATGATGTTCGCCATCGTCTTCGGCCTCTCCATGGACTACGAGATCTTCCTGCTGTCCCGGATGGCCGAGGAGTGGCACGCCTCGAAGGACAACCGGCGAGCCGTCGGCATGGCGCTGTCCTCGACCGGACGGGTCATCTCCTCCGCGGCACTCATCATGACCGTGGTGTTCCTGGCCTTCACCGCCTCGCCGGTCGTCGTGGTGAAGATGCTCGCCCTCGGGCTCGCCATCAGCGTCATCCTCGACGCCACCGTCGTGCGCCTCATGCTGGTGCCCTCACTCATGTTCCTCATGGGCCGGGCCAACTGGTGGCTCCCCGGCTGGCTCGACCGCCGGCTTCCCGACGTCACCCTGGAAGGCGGACACCGGCACCGCCCCGCGACTTGGACGCCGGAACCGGACCAGCCGGAACCGGACCGGCCCGCCGCTGATGTCGTGGAACTGGGCGAGAAGAGCGGCGACGCGAGGTAGACGCCGGGCGCTGTGACGGCCGCGGGGACGCCGTGCATCCCGTCCGCGAGGAGGCCAGCGGAATGGCGACAGACAGGGTTCGCGCTCCGCCCGGCGGCGAGTCGCGCACCGGACGAGCGTTGCCTCTAGCCGGTGGCACCCAACTGCCGCGAGATGGCCCGCGCTCCGGTGCGCACGGCCGTCACATACGCGCCCGCGGTGAACTCGTCGCTGGGGACGACGACCGACAACGCGGCAACCAGACCCTCCTCGCTGAAGACGGGTGCCGCCACGGTGCTCAGCCCGTCGGGGCCGGTCCGCTGAGCCACGGCATATCCGCCCCTGCGCACCTCCGCCAGGGCGCGGCGCAGCTCGGCGGCCGACTGCAACCGCACCAGGCCCACGTCCCGTTGGGGCACGAAGTCACGCAGGAAATGTTCCTGCTCGTCCACCGGCGCATAGGCGAGCAGGACCAGGCCCACACCGGTGGCCGTCAGGGGCATGCGGCCCCCCACCCGGAAACGGACCGCCGCCGCTCCGTGGGCGGACAGCCGTTCCACCAGCAAGGCATCGTCACCGTCGCGGACAGCCAGCAGCACGTGCTGCCGGGTGACGTGGAACAGGTCCTCCATGTACGGCATCGCCTCCGCGCGCAGCCCATGGCCGCGCGGTGCGAGCGACGCGAGCTCCAGCAGGCGCAGACCGATGACGTAGCTGCCGTCGTCCAGGCGTTCCAGCGCCCCGGTGTCGACGAGTTTGCGGGCCAGGCGAAGCACACTGCTGCGCGGCATCCCGCTGCGCCGCGTGAGGCTCGCCAGCGACTGCACACGATGATCGGGGTCGAAGGTGCGCAGGAGCCTGAAGGCTCGGTCGAGCACCGGCTCGCCGGACTGCGGCTTGCGCCCCCGGCCGGCCGTCGGTTCCGCGCTGGATGCGGCCTGCGAGCCTGAGGAGGCCATGCGATCACTGTTCCATTCAGCGGTAAGACACATTCCAGTCGTTGCACGTACTGCCTAGCGTGTCACAGCCGGTTACGCAATGCAGAGTCCGCGCCGGCCCAGAGCCGACGAAGGGTTACCCCGACCTCCGGAGCGGAGATATCGGGGCCTTCGCCGCGTCGACCGCCAGGGAGTAGGAGTCGTCCACGATGAATGACGTCGATGCCGTTGCTCAGCTTGTGCTGCATGAGCGGCAGGCACGGGACCGGTTGTGGTGGGACGCGATGCGCGACTGCTTCGCTCCCGACGCCAGGATTCGCCTCAGCTGGTTCCAGGGCAGCGGCGGGGAGTTCGTCGAGCGGTCCGAGCGCATGGCACACAACGGGGACCGTGCGACCCACCGTCTTGGCCCGCCGGTCGTCGACGTGCACGGGAACCGGGCGATTGTCGAGCTGCCGGCCGTGATCGAGGTGACCACCACGGTCGCCGGGGTGGAGGCGGTCCTCTCCTCCTTCGCGCGTCTGCTCTACCGCGTGGTCAAGCGCGACGAGCGCTGGAAGATACTTCGACTCGATCCGGTCTACGAGCGGGACGCTCTCAGTCCCTCCCTGCCCGGCGCCGAGCTCCGCGTCCCGCCGGACGCGGTGAAGGACCACCGCCGGCCCTACCGGTTCCTGACCTATGTCCTGGAGCAACGCGGTTACGGGATCAGACAGGACCTGTTCGGCGATGACCGGCCTGAGGAAGTGGCCGAGCTGTACGAGGACGCATACGGCTGGCTGAGGGCCGGCAACGTACGCGTGGCCGAGGGTGAAACCTCATGACGGCGGCGAAGCGCTGAGCGGGGCGGGCCGAGCTGGTCGGACCCGCGGACGACGCTCCGACCAGCGCCTCGCCCGCAGGCCTCTGGATGCCGCTGACTGGCACATCGGGTGCCGCTGAGCAGCGGACCTGCCTAACGTCGTCGGTGGAGGGTGACAGTCCGGCCGCCACCTGATCGGGCACCTCCTCACTGCCACCCAGGGTGGCGCCTGACAGGCGAGTACGTCGCCATTCGGTACCCGGACGAGGAGAGCCTGATCATGACCTACTGGGAAGTCGCCGTGCCGTTCACCGCTTCGCACGGGGGACAGGGGACCCACTACTTCATCTATTTCCTGGGGACCTGCCCCGATCTCGATGCCGCGGCCCGTGCGGCCACCGTCGACGCCCTCAGCGCCGACGCCGTACGTCACCGCGGCGGCGCCGAGATCGAGGCGCACCGCTCGACCGCGGTGCTGCGCATGCCGGCCTTCGGATTCGGGCGAGCCTGAAGATCCGATCGCTGTTCCACTCAGCGGTACAGGGCAGGCCACTCGACGGCTCGCACCCCTAGCGTGGGGGGAAGAAGCCGCACGTCAGGCCGTCCATGCGATGTCTCAGGGCGATGACGGCCCAGGCGGCAGGCTAGCAGCCGAGGCAGGAGCACCCATGACCACACAGACCCACGCCGCGAGCGGCGACGGGCGACAGCATCAGCCGGTGCTGCTGCGTTCGGCCACGGTTGTGGACGTTCGCGACGGCACGCATCTCCCCGCCACTGACGTGCTGGTGAAGGACGGCACCATCGCCGACGTCCGCCCCGGTATCGATGCCGACGGCATCCAAGGGCTACACGTCATCGAGGCGCGCGGCCAGTACCTCGTCCCGGGGTACAACGACATGCACGCCCACCCCCTCGGCCAGACGCGCCAGGACCAGACGCGTGACCTCAAGCTGATGCTGGCCCACGGCGTCACCGGATTCCGGCAGATGTCGGGCTCGATCAAGCTGCTGCGGGACAGGGCCGCCGGTGTGCTCGACCTGCCCGAGAGCAGCCCGGCCCTGCTCGCCACCCCAGGCCCTTTGCTGATCACCCTCTTGAACGCGGCCACCGAGGAGCAGGTGGTGGCCACGGTCCGAGAGCAGCACGAGGCGGGCGCCGATTTCATCAAAGCGGCGATGGTGACGCCCGAGGTCTTCTTCGCCGCGCAAGCCGAGGCTCTCAGGCTCGGTACGACCATCGTGGGGCATCTGCCGCCAGGCATCGATGTCCGCAAGGCGTCCCGCCTCGGCATGAAGTCGATCGAACACCTCGGCCCCGGCGTGGGCCTGTTCGCGTGCTGCTCTCCTGACGGCGCCCACCTGCGTCACGACGACGCCGGCGAGCGGAAGGCACCCAAGCTGCCGCCCTTCAAGCTGCCGCTCATGGACCAGATCATGGAGCGCGTCGTCAAGAAACTGGTCGTCAACCCCATCAACCGCAGCAGCCCGGAAGACGTGGAACGCATACGCCGTGCCGCGGGCGGCTTCGACGAGCGTTTGGCGAGTGAGCTGGCCGAGCAGTTCGTCGCCGACGGCACCTGGCAGGTTCCGACCCTGATCCGCGTCAAGACACAACAGCTCTGCGACGCATCGGAGTTCGCCGAGGACCCGGCGCTGCGCTACATGGACGCCGGCACCCTCAAGCGCTGGCGCAAGGCCGCGGCCAAGTTCGCCGAGTTCTCCGCCGAGACCCGGGCGACCTTCAGGACCATGTACGAGCGGCAGTTGCGCCTGACGCGTATCTTCGACGCGGCCGGGGTGCCCATGCTGGCGGGCAGCGACTGTTCGGGCGCCGCGTGGGTGGTTCCGGGACGATCACTGCACCGCGAGTTCGACGAACTGGGCGACGCCGGGGTGTCCCCGCTGCGGGTGCTGCAGATGGCGACCTTGCGGGCAGCCGAGTTCCTGGGCAGAACCGCCACCATGGGGACCGTCGCCCCGGGGAAAGCCGCTGACCTGGTCCTGCTCGAAGCCGACCCGCTGGAGAGCGTGGGCAACCTCCACCGCATCGCCGGAGTGGTGCGGGCGGGCCGTCACTACTCCGCGGCCGAGCTGACCGCGCTGAAGGAACGCGCCGCGGCAGAGCACTGACGGCGGCACCGCCTCTTCCGCGCGGTCCGGTGCCGGACCGCTTGTCCCGTGGTTCCAGGCCCGCTCGTCCCGTGGTTCCAGGCAGGATTTCACTCGGAGTGCCGCTTCAGGGCGACCCGAAGCGGCACTCTCGTGTGGATCAGGCATGCTCCGGTGACCCGGCCGGGACTCCTTCGGCCACGACGAGATCCTCCAGATTGCGCATCGACCTCTGGAAGGCCTTCCGAAGGCCGGGCTGCTGCAGTGCGTCGACGGCGCGGCCGACGAGGCCCAGACCGGGCCGGTAGCGGACGGTGTACGTCATTTCGACGCCCTCGGTGCCGTCGTCGAAGGTCAGCCGCCGGAATTCGAAGATGTTGGTCAGATCGTGCATGGGGGCGAATCCGGTCGCGCTGTCGATGCGCCGCCGCAGAGGGTCGATCGCCCGCACGGTCCAGGTGGAGCGCGTCGTCAACGACCCGACCGTGCGGTTGCGTTCACGGTAGGTCCGGCCCACTTCCGCGGTGCCGTGATGCGCGGTCACCTCCAGGACCCCGTTGACCCATTCGGCATATCGATGGGTCGCGGAGACGACGTCCCAGACGCGAGTGAGGGGCACGGCGAGTACGGCGCGTTCGGTGACCTCGGTGGTGCGGGTGGCCATGTCAGTCCTCCTGCTCGAGGACGGCGGCCGCGGTGTCCTTGCCGGAACGCACGGCCCCGTCCATGTATCCGTTCCAGTGGTCGGCGTGTTCGGCGCCCGCCCAGTGGACGCGGCCGAACGGCCTGTCCCGCCAGGCGCCGAGCTCGGTGAGCACACCCGGCGCCGCGACCGCGGTGGGACCTCCACGGCTCCACTCCTCCGCGGTCCAGTCCTGCTCGAAGTAGCTCTTCGGTCGCAGCGCGCCGGAGCCCACGACCTGGGCGAACGCGCGCAGCACGGCACCACGCCGTTCGTGCGGGGGCCGGTGCGCCCAGGCGCGCCACTGCCGGCCGCCCACGAACCCCATCAGCACGCCCGGTCTGCCGCTGGGCGGTGAGTTGTCGAACATGGAGCACACCGTCGACCCGGCACGGAAGACGCCTTGGCCGGACAGGCCGTCGGCGCGCCAGAACGGCTCGTCGTACACCGCCTCGCACTTCATCAGCTGCCCGAAGGCCAGCCTGGAGAAGAGCGCGTCCTGTTGCGGCGGCAGCAGCGGGGACCAGCGGATCCGAGCGGCCAGGGCCGGAGGTACGGCGACGACGACGCGACGGCATGTCCAGGCCGCGGTGTCGGTGCGCACGGTCACGGTGCGGGCGTCCTGTTCGACGGCGCGCACGGGGGAGTCGAGTACGACGCGTCCGTCCAGTTGTTCCGCCAGTCTGATCGACAGGAGGTGCGAGCCGCCCACGAACCGGCTGTCCTGCGCGCCGTCTCGGGTGCCGATGCCCCGGTCGAGGGTGCCGGGTACTCCCTCGGTGCCCATGCCGGCGATGTAGTACAAGCTGAACAGCAGGGAGGCGTCCGCGGCGGTGGCGCCGTACGCGGAGCCGAGGAAGACGTTCAGCAGGTCGAGGCCGCCCCGGCCCACTGTGGTGCGGCGGATCCAGCTGTCCAGGGTGAGTCCGTCCCAGCGGCGGGCGTGCCTGGCCTGCCATGGGGCGTGCAGCGGGATCTGCCGGGACAGGCGGGCCAGACGGGCGGTGCTGACGCCGATGTCCGGCAGGGCGAGCAGGTCCGGTGGGATGTCGCCCGAGTAGCGCGTCGCGCGGCCGGCGTGCACGTAGACGGAGGCGCCGTCGTCGTAGGACGGGAAGGTGTCGATGCCGAGTTCGTCGGCGAGCGCCAGCACGTGGTGCTGGGTCGGCCCCACGAACTGGCCGCCCGCCTCGACGACCTGCCCGTCGCCGAGGTCGTGGTTCAGGGTGCGCCCGCCGACCCGGTCACGGGCTTCCAGGACGGCGACGCTGTGCCCGGCGGCCACCAGTCGGCGTGCGGCGGTCAGCCCGGCCAAGCCCGCGCCGACCACGACCACGTCGGTCCGGTGCCAGGAGGAAGCTGCCTGGGACGAAGGCGGCATGGTTCACCCTTCCCTCAGAGTCGTCGCGGTGGCTGCGAAGGCCCGCACGGCCGCGAGGTCGAAGTCGCCGTGGTCCGTGCCCAGTCCGGCGACGACCTGGGCGGCGGTGGCGCAGCCCAGCACGGCCGCCTCAGCCGGCTCCTGCCCGAGGGACAGGCCACGCAGGAAGCCC
This sequence comes from Streptomyces sp. NPDC001532, assembly GCF_040298625.1. Classification (NCBI taxonomy): domain Bacteria; kingdom Bacillati; phylum Actinomycetota; class Actinomycetes; order Kitasatosporales; family Streptomycetaceae; genus Streptomyces; species Streptomyces sp. NPDC001532. Next base: position 108,681 of record NZ_JBEPAL010000009.1, on the reverse strand, counting down.
GCTGAGAAGGAGTCCCCGCAGCCGGTCGTGTCGACGACCTCGGCGGCGAAAGCGGGGACTCGGTGCTCACCGTCAGGGGTGACGACGACCGCGCCGGCGGATCCGGCGGTCGCGGCGACACCTCCCACGCCGCGCGCCAGGAGCATCCGGCAGCCCTCCATCAGATCCCCGGCGCCGGTCCAGCCGAGGACCTGCTCGTCGTTGGGCAGCAGATGGTCCACGTACGGAAGGCAGTCGGCGATCCACTCCAGCCAGCCGGGCTCGCCGGGGACGAGGCAGTCCACCGAGGTGGTCACACCGTGATCGCGTGCGAAGGAGAGGATCCTCGCGGCCCCCGCACCGCCCATGAGCTCGGGTGCTCCGAGGTGCAGATGGGTCGCGGCGGCTATGGCTTCCCACGGCGCGTCGTCCGGGCCGTAGATGCCGTTCGTCCCGATGACATGGAACGTCGGGTGCGATCCGTCCGGGCGGACCGGCACGACACTGGCCGAGGTCTGCACATCGTCGCGGCGCAGCAGCAGCGACGTGTCCACGCCCGCGGCGGCGAGCAGCGCCAGCAGATGGTCGCCGAGCGCGTCAGTGCCGATGGCACCCGCGCTGCGCACCGTGGCGCCCAGTTTGGCGAGGACCAGAGCGGTGCCGCCGGCCGGACCGGCCGCCGTCACCTTGATGCGATCCACCACCACCCCGTTCTGTCCCTCGGGGATGAGCTCCACCGGGCTGACCAGGGTGTCCAGCACGTGTGCGCCGAGCGCGACCACGCGCATGTCCGGGGCTACGGTCATGACTGCTCTCCTGAGCCGACGGTGGGGGCGGTGGGGGCGGTGTTCATGCGCGTGAGAGCGGCCTCCACGACGGCGCGTTGCTGGTCTGGGCCGAGGAGGCGTGGCGTTCCCATCGATGCCGCGCGCCAGTAGAGAGTGCAGGCCCACTCAAGGAGCAGCGCCTGTTCCACGGCCGCGTCGAGAGAGTGCGCATGGGTGACCGCTCCATGGTTGGCCATGAGCGCGGCCGACCTGCCGTCCAGGGCGGTCAGGACGTCCTCTGCCAGCTCGGGCGTACCCCAGGTCGAGTACGGGGCGACTCGCACGGCCCCGCCCAGCTTGAGCATGTAGTAGTGCACGCACGGCAGTTCCTCGACGACCAGACCGACCGCGGTGGCCATGGGAGCGTGCGTGTGTACGACGGCGGACGCGCCGAAGCGCTGGTAGATGCCCAGGTGCAGAGCGAGCTCCGAGGTCGGCCGGAGCCCGCCCGAGAGCCGGTTCCCTTCGAGGTCGACCACGACGACCTGGTCGGCGGTCATCTCGTCGAAGCGGGCGTCGGTGGCCGTGACCACCACGTCGCCGCCGACGCGGACGCTGACGTTGCCGGCTTCCGCTGTCACCAGCCCGTCGGCTGCCAGCCTGCGGCAGACGTCCGCGATCCGTGCCCGTGTGCCCTTGTGGTCCGTCATAGCGGCATCCCGGTGAGCGGGGGAGGTCCGGGCCGGCTGATGTCGATCATCCTGTCGCGCTCCTGCTCTTGTCCTCGGAGTCCGGGACGGGTGGGGGAGTGGGTCGTTGCGCGCTGGTGGCCGGTGACGGGCGCGGTCTCACGACGGCCCGATGAACACGACCTGGGCGTTCGTCCCAGAGGCTCCTACAACTCTGGGCATCTGTCCAGAGTCGCCTGGATAGAATCTCGCGTATGCCGATCCGACCCGCAACACACCGAGCCAGTGGTGCCGCCCGTCGCGCCGAACTGCTGGAGGCCGCGATCGAGGTCATCGCCGAGAACGGCGTGAACGGCGCCACCCATCGGTCGATCGCCGCCCGGGCCGGGATGCCGTCGTCCACCACCAGCTACTTCTTCTCGTCCCTCGACGACCTGATCGCGGCAGCCCTGCAAGTGGTCGCCGACCGCTTCGCGACCCGTGTGGACAGCGTGATCAAGCAGATCGGTGAAGTCGGCGCGAACCCCGAGGAGGCGATCGACCGCTTCGTCGACCTGATGCTCGGAGGGCCGCAGGTCGACGTGGTGGCACAGTTCGAGATCTACCTCGAATGCGCCCGCCGCCCGCGTCTGCAGGCCTCGGCGCACCAGATCATGGCCAGCATCGAGCGGGGCGCCGAGGCCGCGCTGCGTGCCCTCGGAACGCCTCACCCGGCCGAGCGCGCCCCCATGGTGGTCGCGATGCTGGACGGCTTCGCCCTGCACCGGCGTGCCTGGCCCCGCGGCGAGGCGGACCGCCGCGCACTGAGGGAAGCGCTCCGCGTCCTCCATCGCGCGTTCACCGCGATGGACGCTTCCGAGGCCGGGGCGTGACCTGAGCCAGTCTCTGGACGGCTGTCCAGAGTCTTTGTAGTGTCCTGCCGTCCGAGCCGGTCGGCCCCTCGGTGGCGGCCGACAGGCATCCCACGGCCCCTTGGGAGCCCCATGGGTACACAAAGACCCCTTCAGGACCGGCTGGCACGAGGCGTCATGCGAGCGATCGGCCGCCTCCCGGCACCGGTGCAAAAGGCATTGGGCGGACGACCGGTCCGCATCGACGGACAGGAACTGCACCCCGAGATCCAGCTCGCCCTGAAGCTGCTGCGCATGACGACGAGCCGGACGTTCGAGCAGCTGCCCTTGTCCCAAGGGCGTGCGCAGATCAGCAGCGAAGCGTGGGTCTTCGGCGACCCACTACCTGTCGCCACCGTGCGCGACCTGACGCTCCCCGGCCCCGCCGGACCGCTGGCCGCCCGGCTCTACCGCCCTTCCGGCCACGACGGCTGCTCGGCGCTGCTGGTCTACTACCACGGGGGTGGCTGGGTCCTCGGGGACCTCGCGTCCGCCGATTCCGCGTGCCGGTTCCTCGCCGTTCACGCCGGGCTGTCCGTCCTGTCCGTCGAGTACCGACTCGCCCCCGAGCACCCGTTTCCCGCGGGCGTCGAGGACGCCGTAGCCGCCTTCCGGTACGCCGTCGACAGCGCCGAGGCCCTGGGCGTCGACCCGGCCGCGACAGGTGTGGGCGGAGAGAGCGCCGGCGGCAATCTGGCCGCGGTCGTCTCCCAGATCACCCATGCCGAACCCGGACGGGCACCGGCGTTCCAGCTGATGTTCTTCCCCGTGACCGACCTGTCCTCCAAACACATGTCGTACCGGCTCTTCTCGGACGGCTTCTTCCTGACGGAGGCACAGATGGACTGGTACCGCGACCACTACCTGTCCCACCCCCGCGAAGCTCTCGATCCCCGCGTCTCCCCGCTGCTCGCCGACGATCTGGCCGGGCTGCCGCCGGCGTACATAGCGGTGGCGGGCTTCGATCCGCTGCGCGACGAAGGGGAGGCCTACGCACGACGGCTTCAGGAAGCGGGGGTGCCGGTCACGCTGCGCCGCCATCAGGGCCTCATCCACGGCGTCATCAACGCCACCGGAGTCGGCCGTACCGGACGCGAAGCCCTGCTCGAAGCAGCCGACGCCCTCCGGGACGGCCTCACCGCGCTGGCCCGCCGCCGATGACCACCGCAAGCTCCGGGCCCTCGGTGGCCCTGCGCATGGTGAGCGCCCTGCTCCGCCGGAACGGCGTCAAACGCAGCCTGGGCGACGCGACCCGCACCGAAGAGGACCGGCTGCGGAACGCGGCACAAGGACCGGCCGCACCGCCCCGGTCGGTGAGGGCCTCGTGCGACATCGCATGGAGGACGGTCGAGGGGCTTTCCGTCGCGGTCGTGTCGCCGAAGCAGGCGAAGTCCGTACCCACCCCGTTCATCTACCTGCACGGCGGTGGCTACGTGAACCCGATCACCGCGCACCACTGGCGCCTGATCGCGGCGCTGGCCGCCGAGAACGCGTGGCAGGTCACCGTGCCGCTGTACCGCCTGGCTCCGGCCGGAGACGTGACCGACGCCCTGGACCGCCTGACCGCCGTGCACGAGGGTGTCGCACGGGAGACGGGCAGAGCGCCCGTACTCGGCGGTGACTCCGCCGGCGGAGGCCTCGCCCTGGCGCTCGCCCAGCGGCTGCACCAGGAGCAGCGGACGAGCCCGCGTCACCTCCTCCTCTTCTCGCCATGGCTCGACGTCACCCTCGACAACCCCCAGATCGCCCCGATCGAAAGGCGCGACCCCACGCTGTCTCCGCCCGGCCTGCGCCATGCCGGCCTGCTCTGGGCGAACGGGCGTGACCCCAAGGACCCCGCGGTCAGTCCGCTCCACGCCGACCCGGCACACCTCTGCCCGACCACCGTCGTCGTCGGCACCCACGACATCTTCCTGCCGGACTGCCGGGCCTTCACGGCCAGGGCGAGGAGCTGCGGGGTGGACGTGGAGCTGTACGAGTTCGCCGAGGCGTTCCATGTGTTCATCGCCGCGACGTTCCTGCCCGAGTCGCGCCTCGCTCGCCGGCTCCTCACCCGGCGAACTCGAAGCAGCCGCTGACCCTTGAGACCGCGGATCACCGCGGGCTGTCTCCTCGCGCCGGCACGGACGGCGTACCTGCGCTCGCAGCGCAAGGCGGTGGCGGGGGCTTGGCCGGACAAGCCATGGCAGCGCAGCCGCCACATCCCCTTAACTGGCTCGCTACAACCCCTCCCGCGCAGCACGGAACGCTGAGGACGCTCGCGCTCATGCACACCCCGCATGCGGCGTAAGGACACGAACCCTCACCGGCCTTGCTCGGGGCGCACGCGAATCCGGTGTGCGGGCCTCACGACGACGACGCCACACCGGAGCATCCGGGCCGCAGCGACCGTACGCCGCGGCGGACCCGCCACGGACGCGGCGGACCCGCCACGGACGCAGCGGACCCGCCACGGACGCAGCGACGGTACGCCGCGGCGGACGCGCCACGGACGCGGCGGACCCGCCACGGACGCGGCGTGAAGCGGTCTTCGAGCCGACTCGCCGCTCCGGCGGAGTCCTCACCCCATACGCCATGCACACCGCCTGCCCCCTTGCGCACCACCAACCTCAGTGAGGATGTCCGTGACCACCAAAAGAGCCATCCCTGTCCATGTCGCGGTTGCCGCCCTGGCATGCGCCGCGATCTCCGCCGACGGATACGACCTGGCCATCTACGGCGCCGCCGCGCCTGATCTGCTGACCTACGCGGACTGGGCCCTGAACCCGTCCCAGGTCGGCGCGATCGCCGGCGCGACGGTGCTGGGCATGTGCTTCGGCGCCGTCACCGCCGGAGTCCTGGCCGACCGGGTCGGCGTACGCCGCATGTTCATGGCCTGCATCGCCTGGTTCTCCCTCGCCATGATCGTGTGCGCCTTCGCCCCGACCCCCACCGCACTCGGCATCGCCCGGTTCGTCGCCGGCCTGGGACTGGGCGGAGTCGTCCCCACGGCAGTGACCCTGACCGTGTCCGCCGCACCGCCTGGTCGCCGGCACTTCCTCAACGGCCTGGCCCTGTCGGGGCTCGGTGTCGGGGGCATCCTCGCCACGCTGAGCGCATTGGCGTTCCTCGACGACTGGGGATGGCGAGGGGTCTTCCTCATCGGCGGAGTCGTTCCCCTGCTGACCGTCCTTCCGGCCGCGGCCGCGAAGCTCGGCACGTGGGCGCCCGGGGCACAGCGGGACGCGGTGCGGCGCAAGGGCCGTCCCCAGCTCGCACAGCTGGTCAGCCAGGGCAGATGGCGCCTGCTGATCGTGTTCACGCTGATCACGGGCTGCTGCCAGATCCTTGCCCTCGGGCTCCTGACATGGCTGCCGGTGATCATGCGAGCGAGCGGCTACTCCCTGGGTTCCGCCCTGGTGTTCATGCTGATCTACACCGTCGGCGGCCTGGCGGGCGCCTCCGGCGGCGCCTGGATCGCGGACCGCACCGGTGCCCGGAGAGCCGCCGCGGTCGGGCTCCTGATCACCGCCGGCGCCATCCTGGGACTCTCCGTCCAACTCCCGCTTCCGGCGCTGTACGCGCTTCTCTTCGTCGCCGGCGCGGGAATCGGGGTCCAGCCCGTCATCTACGGCTTCACCGCCATGTGCTTCCCCGCCACCCTGCGAGCCGGCGCGGTGGGTGTGGTGAGCGGCGTAGGACGTATCGCCGGGATCAGCGGGCCGGTCATCGGCGGCTATCTCGTCGGGCGACCCGCCTTCGTCAGCTTCGCCACCTTCGCCGCCTTCGCCGTCCTGGGGGCGGTGATCACGGCCCTGTTCACGTCCGACGCAGTCGGTGACCCCGACGCCGTGGCCGAGGACGCTCCGGCCGCGGTCTAGACCCCGACCGGACACGTCATGGCTGGGACCAGGTGCCCGGCCACGACGCCGCCATCCTCCGGGCTCGTCCGCGCACGACGGGCCGCGCACGAACACGCCGCGAGCCCGGCCACCTGTCCCGTCCCCTGTAAGGAGCCGCACCTCATGCCTTTCGCCCCAGCGTCAGCGAGCCGGATGCTCTGCGTCCTGTCGGCGCTGCTGGCCGTCCTGTTCGCAGGCCACACGCCGGCGGTCGCGGAGTCCGCACTGCCCGAAGTCATCACCACCACCTCCGGAGACGTCAGAGGCACCGCCCCTGACAGTTCCGGTGTCGCCTCCTACAAGGGGATCCCGTACGCGGCGCCCCCCGTCGGGCCGCTGCGCTGGCGGCCACCGCAGCCGCCGGCGTCATGGAGCGGCGTGCGCGACGGCACCCGGTTCGGAAACACGTGCATGGGCGTGGCCACCCCGAGCACCCCGCCGGCCTCGATGAGCGAGGACTGCCTGACTCTCAACATCTGGGCACCTGCCGGCACCGAGCAGCCCAAAGCCGTGATGGTGTGGCTGCACGGTGGAGGCTTCCAGTTCGGGTCGAGCTCGGAGCCGGTGTACGACGGCGCCCGCCTGGCCTCCCAAGGCGTTGTCGTCGTCTCGCTCAACTACCGCCTCGGCGTGTTCGGGTTCCTGGCACGGCACGACCTCGATGCGGAGTCCGGTGCGTCGGGCAACTTCGGACTGCGGGATCAGATCGCCGCACTGCGCTGGATCCAGTCGAACATCGGCGCGTTCGGTGGCGACCCGGACAACGTCACCGTCTTCGGCGAGTCCGCCGGCGCCCACGCCGTCGGCATGCTGATGTCCTCCCCCGGGACGACGGGCCTGTTCCACAAGGCGATCGCACAGAGCGGAGGGTTCTGGGACAGCGTCTACGGTTCCATCGACACCCATGCCATGGCACTGGCACGGGGCGAGGGGCTGTCCGCCACCATGAACGCGCCGAGCCTGACCGACCTGCGGGCCATTCCGGCCCGCGAGTTGAACCTGGCCACCGCACGACTCGACACCAGCGGGTTCCAGCCCGGCATCGACGGCACGACGGTCCCCGACGAACCGGCGCAGGTGTTCGCCCAAGGCCGCCAGCAGCGCGTTCCGCTGCTCGCCGGCTACATGGCCGAGGAGGACTTCCCCGTCTTCCAGGACAAGACCCTCCCGCACAGCACACCGCTGGAATTCAACACCTCCGCCGCGCGGGTGTTCGGTCTCGACCGAATGGACGAGTTCAAGCCCCGCTACCCCGCCATCACCATCAGCCAGACCAACGCCTCCGCCCGGCAGCTCGCCGGCGACATGATGATCACCGAGCAGACATGGGAGATGCTGGGCCTGCACCAGCACACCAGCGGACAGCCCGTGTACGCCTACAAGTTCACCTACACGTCCCCCTACTCACCACGCGCCGGGCACACCTTCGACCTGCCTTTCGTCTTCGGCACCCTGGACGCCAAGTCGTCCCTCCTCTCCGTGGCGCCCTCGGAAGCCGACCGTGCGTTCTCGGACAAGGTCATGAGCTACTGGACGACGTTCGCCCGACTGGGGAATCCCAGCACCTCGGACCTTCCGGCCTGGGCGCCCTATCAGGGTGAGGGATCGAGGGTCCAGGAACTCGCGGCGACGCCCGTCCCGGTCTCCGACCCGGACGCGACGCGGCTCCAGTTCCTCAAGTCCTTCCGCGAGGACGGCAGGCTCCCCGATCGCTGGCGGACGTACTTCTGACAGTACGCGGCCCCGCGGCCCCAGGCTGCGGGGCCGGCTCGCCGACCTCTTCGACTCCGCGCCGCGGGCACATAGGGGGAGCGTCGCGGGCCGGCCGGGTCGCCGTGTCAGGACTCACGCCATGAGCCCGGTCCTCTGGCCGCCCACTTCGCTATGGCCTCACCGCGGCTGCTGCTGCGGAGCTTGGCGAAGATGCGGTTGACATGGTTCTTGACCGTCTTCTGGCTGATGAAGCAGACAGCGGCGATCTGCTGGTTGCTCATCCCCGACGCGATGAGTTCCATGATCTCCGCCTCCCTCCTGCTCAATTCGAATCCCGAGCGGGGCCAAGACGTTTTCTCGCCCGCCTGCACCGCTTGAGCGAGTGATTGCACGGCCGTGTAGGTGAACGCCTGCCTGCCCGCATGGATATCCCGAATCGCCGTCGTCAGTTCGTCCGCGGTGAACTCGCCGTGGACCAGGTAGCCGGCCGCGCCGCGGCGCACGGCCTCACGGACCGCCGCCCACTCCCCGTTGTACGACAGCACCAGCACCGGGGAGATGCGGGTGAGGTCCGGGAGAGCCGCGAGGCCGTCCAGTACCGGCATGCGCAGGTCCAGGAGGATCACATCGGGGCTGTGCAGGCGGGCGGCGTCCAGGGCCTCGTGCCCGTTCGCCGCCTGGCCCACGACCGTGAAGCCGGCGCGGGTGGACAGCAGGGCCGCGAGGCCCGCCCGGACCACCGGGCTGTCGTCCGCCACGACGAGCCGCAGAGGGGCGCTCACTTCTCCGCCTTCACCCGCCAGGACCGCATGCCGCAGGTCCGAGGACCGGCAGTGCCGGGGTGAGAGATCACCGGCGCGCCGTCGTCCGGTCCCGTCACGGGCTCATCCGGTGAGCGGCGGTCAGCCGCGGGCACACGCACATTCATTCATGCATGATCCAACGCAAGCGAGGAGGCCTACGCCTTCGACATGCGCCGCATGCTCTCCAAGTGGCTCGGCGATCTCGCCGACAGCCAGACGGACGAGGGCCAGCTGCCCGTGATCGTCCCCAGCGGCGGCTGGGGCTACGGCGAACTCGGACCGTCCCCCGAGTGGACGACCGTGTACCCCTTCGTCATCCGCGAGTTCTACCGGGTCTACGGCGACGAGCGGGCGGCGCGCGAGCACTGGACGACGCTGACCCGCTACCTGGACTGGGAGCTGTCCAGGCTGCGCGACGGCCTCGCCGTCACAGCACTGGGCGACTACCTCGCTCCCGGCTACGGCGGCAACCCACCGGAGGACACCCGGCTGACCGCGACCGCCTACCTCTACCGGGCGCTGCTGGACACCGCCGAGATGGGCCGGCTCCTCGGCGCCGACTATGTGGCGGCGCGCTACCGCCAGGCCGCCGAGAAGCTCAAGGACGCCCTCAACGACGCGTTCCTGAGCCCGGACGGCCACTACCGGACGGCCAAGGACCCCGGCTACCGGCAGACCTCCAACGCGATCCCGCTCGCCTTCGGCCTCGTACCGGACGACGCCCGCGCCTCGGTGTTCGCCAGTCTGGTCCGCGACATCGAGGCCCGCGGCCGCCACCTCGACACCGGTGCGCTGGGCACCAGCGTGCTGCTGCGCGTGCTGTGCGCGGAGGGGCGGCCGGACCTGGCCCACGCCATCGCCACCCAGCGCACCTTCCCGAGCTGGGGCTACTGGCACGACAACGGCGCCGACACGATGTGGGAGATGTGGCCGCTCGACTCCCGCTCCCGCGACCACTACTTCCAGGGCACCGCCGCGCAGTGGCTCTACGAGAACGTCGCGGGGCTGCGTCCTGGTGATGCCGGTTACGCCACGTTCTCTGTGCGGCCCGATGCCCGGACCGGCGTCGACTGGGCGCGTACGTCGATCCGTACGGTGCGGGGGACCGCCGGCGTCGCCTGGTCCCGGACGGCATCCGGCTTCGGGCTCGACGTCAGGGTGCCGGTGGGCGCGGTCGCGGAAGTGCACGTTCCCGCAGCCGGCCGTGACGAGGTGACGGCACCCGACGGTGCGCGGTATCTGCGCACGGAGCCCGAGTTCGTCGTCTACGAGGTGGTGCACGGGAGATGGCGCTTCACCAGTGCCACGTCGGCGTCGTCGGAGTCGTCGTCCGATTCGTCGTCGGATTCGTCGTCGGGCACGGGCAGCGGGCTGGCCGCGTCGACGAGGTGAGCAGCGGCGGGCGGCAGGGCGCACCGGCGACACCGGTGGGCCCTTGTCGCCGACGGCCGCTGGAATAGCCCTCGTTGACGTCGGCGGAGGGAGCGAACAGGTCGGTCAGGCACCCCGGCGATGCACTGCTCGGTGCCCAGGGCGAGCGTGCCGCTGCCGGGCGCAGTGCTGCGTCAGGACGTCGGCGAACTCCCGGGCTCTGGCGGGAGTCCAGCGCCCTGACGGGCCCGATACGGCGACCGAGGCGGCCGGACGGCCCGAGGGGGTCAGGACCGGAGCGGCGACGCCGGTGAGGCCGGGGTGGTCGGCGCCCTCGGACAACGCGAACCCTTGCGCTCGTACCGCGCCCAGCGATTCTTCGACGTCCGCCATGTCGGCGTGCTGCGGAACTCGCTCGAGGAGATCGATGATCTCTCGGGCGGGCAGATGAGCGAGGATGGCCTGCCCGCCGCAGCCTCGGTGCAGCGGCGTCGCGGCACCGAGGCGTGCCGCTCTGCGCAGCTCGTGGGCGCTTTCCACACCGAGGACCACGATGGCCTCGTCACCGGCGCAGCGGCAGGCCTGAGCTCCATGCCCTGCCCTGCCCGCTGCCGGCTCCGACCGCATACGAGCACAGGGCGTCGCCTAGCCGTCCTTCAGGTGCGTCGTGAGGCGCGACAGCAGAGGCAATGCCTGGGCCAGCGTCCGGCGTTCCTCCACACTGAGGGCTTCGTCGATCGCGGCGCCGAGGCGTTCCGCACGCCGGTCGCGCTCCTCCGACAAGCGGTTCTCTCCCGCGGGCGTGATGCGGAGCAAGACCTTGCGACCGTCACTGGGGTGAGCCTCGGGGTGCACGAAACCTTGGGTGAGGAGCTGCTTGACCGCTTTGGCGACCGACTGGTGGCTGACTCCTCGCTGCTGCGCGATGTCGGCAGTGGTCAGCGGGCCGCTGCGGTCCAGGTAGCCGAGGACGGCGGCCTCACCGGGAGGCATCGTGTCGATCGTGCGCACGGTCCGCACGAGCTGCCCGACGATCATGCGCAGTTCTTCAGCCAGCTGGGTGTCGTCCATGATCGCACCCTACCTCAGAATATCCACCCAAACTGTACACCTTGGGTGCGGTTAGGGCTGCCCGGATGTCGTCATCTCAGGCAGGTGTACAGGTTCAGGTGTACAGGTTAGGTGTACAGTTTGGGTGTACAGTCCAGTTGTGGAAATCGAGTCGGGAGGACCCGTCATGCAGCTCACCAAGCACGCCCACGCCTGCGTCATCGTGGAGAAGGACGGCACGCGTCTGGTCATCGACCCGGGTACGTTCACCCCTGACGCGGCAGAAGCCGTCGCTCAGACACAGGCCGTCCTGATCACTCACGAGCACTTCGACCACTTCGACGAGAAGCTCGTCGCCGCCGCCCTGACGGCGCAGCCCGAACTGCAGGTGTACGGCACCGCCGCCGTCTCGGCAGCCCTCGGCCGGCACCACGACCGCGTCCACACCGTCGCGGCCGGCGATGCCTTCACCGTCGGCTCCATCACCGCCACGGTCCACGGGCACCGGCACGCGCTGATCCACACCGACATCCCGTGCCCCGACAACGTCGGCTACCTGCTCGACGACGGAGCCCTCTACCACCCGGGCGACGCCTACTTCGCTCCGGACGCTCCTGTACGCACCCTGCTGCTCCCGACCAGCGGTCCCTGGACCAAGCTCGGCGAAGCCGCCGACTACGTCCGCACGGTCAAGCCGGAGCAGATCATCCAGATCCACGAACTCATGCTCAGCGATCTCGGCCAGCGGTCCACCGCCACCCTCCTCGGCGAGCAGGGCCTGACCGGCCTCCCCGTCAACCGCGTCGAGCCCGGCACCACCGTCGAGCTGTGACTCCCACATCCTGACGACCATGCGCTTCGCAACCATCCGGATCGGCGACACCCTCACCGCGGCCCGTATCGAGGGAGACCGCGCCGTACTGGTCGACGCCACCGACGCTGTCGGCGCCTACCTTCGCCGCGACCGCCTGGCGGACGTCGGCGAGCTGGACGCCCGCACCGCTCATTACGCCCGTGTCTCACCTGCCCCCGCACACATCCTGTGCGTGGGCCTCAACTACCGAAGTCACATCGAGGAACTGGGACGTCCCACCCCCAGCTACCCTACGTTCTTCGCCAAGTTCGCCTCCACGCTGACCGGTCCCCGGGACACGATCACGCTGCCGAGCGTCAGCGACCACATCGACGGCGAAGCGGAACTGGCCGTCGTCGTCGGCCGACACCTCCGCCGAGCCGATGTGAAAGAGGCCGCAGACGCCATCGCCGGCTACACCGTCGCCAACGACGTGTCGCTGCGTGACTGGCAGCACCGCACGACCGAAGCGCTACAGGGCAAGGTCTTCGACCGCTCCACCCCGCTCGGCCCCCTGCTGGTGACCCCCGACGAACTCGACGACGCCCGCGACCTCACCGTCACCTTCTCCGTCGACGGTGTCGCATGGCAGCGCGGCTCCACCAGCGACCTCCTCTTCACCCCGGCCGAACTCCTCGCCTACTGCAGCACCTTCCTCACCCTGGAGCCCGGCGACGTGATCCTGACCGGCACCCCGGGAAGGACCTCCTCCGCCGAATCGACGCTCACCCCGGGCCGGCAGCTGGTGACCACGATCGAAGGCATAGGCGCCGCGATCAACCCCACTCGCACGGATCCCCTGCCTGACACCCGCGCCACATGGCGGGGAGGGTCACCGGGCGTGGGGCGCGCGGGATGAAGTCGGGGGCGCATCAGCTCGTGCCGCTATGACGTGCGTGCGGGCGTGACGGTTCTGCTTCCGGCGGAGCCATGTGCACCATCGGTCCCAGCGTCGCTGTCCGGGCCCGAGGGAATGACGCTGCTGTCGAAGGGGCGAGGGGTGGCGGGAAGGTTGCCCACGAGAGGGGAGTGACGTCGTGGTCGAGTCTTGGGTGCCGGAGTTCTGCGCGCCCTTACCGCTGGAGTGCGACCCACGTCTGGAAGAAGCGTCCCGGAGGAGCCATCCCGATGACCTTCTCGGCAATAACCCAGGAGCAGTAACCCATGAGGTGCGGTCGGCCTTTCCCGGCGAAGCACACGTCGTGTCACTCGCCGCGGGTGATGAGGCGTCCGGCGGCGTCGAGTCGTGCGAGGCGGTCGTGCTCCCGGTCGGCCCACTGCCGTACGCGGTCCGGGTCGAGCGCGGTGCCGTGGCCGACGTGGAGGACGGTGGGGTCGAGGGCGAGCATCCGGCGGAGGCTGGCGAGGTTCTGCCGGGGGTCGTCGTGGAAGGGCGGGTTGGCGGGCTTGCCGGAGATGAGCCCCATGAAAGAGCCGGCGATCAGGTCGCCGGCGACGAGGTCGCCGTCGTCGGTGAGGACCGAGACCGATCCGGCGGTGTGGCCGGGGGTGGGCATGATGCGTGCCGCCACCCCGAAGTCCTCGAGGCTCGTCTCGCCGCGGACGAGCACGTCCGGTTCGACTGCCTCGGCACGGACGTGGAGGTATTTGTTGCGGGCCATGAGACGGCCCATGGTGCCGGTGGGCAGGTACGGTTCGCGGGCCCGGCCGGAGCGGTACGGCCCGAGGTCGGCGATGTGGCCGGCCACGGGTGCACCGGTGAGCCGCCGCAGTTCGGAGGCGGAGCCGAAGTGGTCGATGTGGCCGTGGGTGATGACGATCAGTGAGACGTCGGCGGGGTCGACGCCGTGGGCGGTGACCTGGGCGAGGATCTTCCTTCCGCTGCCGGGAGTTCCGGCGTCGACGATGACGGGCCGTCGGCCGAGCAGCAGGTACGCGTTGATGTTGTGCCGGCCCATGACCGGGATCGGGACGACCTTCGTGCGGGACATGGCTTTCCTCCGAGGTTGGCTGGTCGATGTCGTGCGTACGGGCATGGCGAAGCTCGGCCGGTGCGGCAGCGCGCGCCGGCCGGCAGACGGGGTGGGTCAGAAGCGGCGGCGGTACTCGGCCGGGGTGGTGCCCAGCCGCCGCCGGAAGACGCGGTGCAGCGTCTCCACGGAGCCGAGGCCGCTGGCGGCGGCGACGTCCGGCAGGCTTCGACTGCTGTCCTCGAGCAGGCGCCGGGCGGCCTCCAGCCTGGCCGCCTCCACGTAGGCGGCCGGTGTCGTGGAGGTGCGCTGCTGGAACAGCCGGGTGAGGTGGCGCACGCTGAGGTGCGTGCGGGCCGCTAGGGCTTCGAGGGAGAGGTTCTCGGTGAGGTGTTCGGCGATCCACATCCGCAGCTCGTCGATCCGGTCGTCCTCGGAGCTCTGCACGGACAGCGGCACGCTGAACTGACTCTGGCCGCCGGAGCGTTTGACGTACATCACCATCATCCGTGCGGTGGCGAGCGCGAGGTCCTGACCGTGATCCTCGGCGACCATGGCGAGCGCCATGTCCATTCCCGAGGTGACGCCGGCGCACGTCCAGACGTGCCCGTCCCGGATGAAAATCGGATCGGGATCCACCTGTACGAGGGGGTGTTCGGCGGCCAGCCTGCGCGCGGTGAGCCAGTGCGTTGTGGCCGGCCGTGCTTCGAGCAGCCCGGCGTCGGCCAGCAGGTGTGCTCCCGCGCAGATCGACCCGAACCGGCGGGCCCGCGGTGCGGCGCTGCGCAGCCAGCGGGTGACCTCGTGGTCGATCACCGGCTCGACGCGGTCGTCGACGATCTCGATCGCTCCTGGCACGAGGAGGGTGTCTATCGGGCCGGACACGCCGTCGAAGGTGAGGTCGGCCATGAGGCGGACGCCGCTGGAGGTGGTCACCGGGCCGCCGTCGGCCGTCGCGATCTGCACGAAGTACTCGGGCCGGTCGGCTCCGGCGACCCGGGAGGCGACGGAGAACACCTCGGCCGGGCCGGTGACGTCCAGCAGCTCGGTGCCGGGGAAGGCGACGATCACGACGCGGTGCGGTTGGGGCATGCCCTGATCATCCGTCCGGCCGGGCGTGGCCGCAATGACCAGGATCTGTCACATCAGGCCATCGAGAGAAGACTGACCGGACCCGCCAGTGCTGGAGGTTCCGTCGGTTTGGACTCGGTCCGGCGGTCCGGGCGACGCCTGATCGTCGGGCCGTGACGTCGCAAGACGGTCCTGCGCGCGGACCGTGTTGGTCGGTGCCCGCCGATGCTCAGGGTGCCAGGGCGGCGCGAAGAGTGGGGTGGCAGGTGATGAGGTCGTCGACGCCGACGAGCCGCAGCACTCGCAGGACCGAGTCCGTGGGTGCGGCCAGGCGGAGCCAGCCGCCGGCCTCGGTGACGGCCTGGTAGGCGGCGATGAGGATGTTGATGCCGCTGGAGTCCATGAAGGTGACCCGACGCATGTCGATCACGATGCGGGGCTGGGCGGTGCCGGTGACATCCAGGGCCGGGCGCAACTGGTCGCCGGTGTGGTGGTCGATCTCCCCGGCCAGGGTCAGCACTCGGATGCCGTCGGTGCCGGTGACCACGACCGACACCCCGCCGACCTGTCCGGCTTTTTCGGTGTTCGTCATTCGTCCCTCAGCCATTCGGTGATACTTGCACACCAAGACCTGAGGCTCGAAGTGCTCCCCTGCACGTACGGGCGATGCTGCTGCGCCGGTGGGGAGCCGACGCAGGCCAGTGAGGCGTGGTCCGCGCGGGTGCGGGTATGCGCCGGGGGTGTGTACGGGGTAGCGAAGGCGGGCCACGATGGAACCAGTCCCAGTGAGTGAGGACGGCACCACACCGGGCGAGCGGACCATACAGACCACGGTGGCCCTGGAGGGGGACGGCACGGACATCGCCCAGGCCCGCCACCTGGCAGCGCAGTTCCTCACCCGGGTACAGGCCGAACAGGGCCTGCCAGTCTCGCAGCGCGCCGTGGACCTGACCCAGCTGGTCGTCAGCGAGCTCGTCACCAACGCCCGCAAGTACGCGCCCGGCCCGGTGCTGATGGACCTGCGGATCGCCGGAGACATGGTCGAGGTGGTGGTGTGGGACTCCGAGCCGGTGCTGCCGGTGGCCCGGGCCGCGGATGCCGGGCGGGTGGGGCAGCACGGGCTGGAGATCGTGATGGCCGTCGCCCAGGGCTTCGAGGTCCAGCGGGAACCGGTCGGCAAACGCATCACCGCCCGCATCGCCCTGCTGGACGACCCCGGCGGCGCCGTCGCAGGACGGGGCCCGCTCTAGCGTCCCTGGATCCAAGATGCCCCGCAAGGCTTCGCTGCTTGAGGGGCGTAGGCGGCCTCGTACCAGGGCCTCGTGAGGTGTGGGCGCGGGTTAGGCCGGTGGTGGACGTTGTCGTGGCGGGCTTCCCGAGCGCCGCCGCGCTGCGGTTGCGCGGGACGACACCTTCGGCGAGCGGGCCGGAGGAGCTTCGACACACCAGACGGCAGAAGAGTGACCTGATCGCCCGCCACACGAACCGCACAGCAGAAGAGGCAATCCGGGACTCCGGTCACGACCGCTGGTTCAGCGCCACGCAGGCCCATCGCCGTCGCCCACCCGAACGAACCGCCACGCTACGCAAGTAGCCCGCCTGGTTCAGCCCTGGAGGGTGGCGAGCCAGTCGGTCAGCAGGCCGTTGACCTCGTCGGGGCGCTCCTGCTGGATCCAGTGGCCGCAGCCGTCCAGGAGGTGGGAGGCCGACAGGCCGGGGAGGGTGGTGGAGAAGGTGTCGATGGCGTCGGACATCCAGGTGGTGGAGGCGTCCAGGGTGCCGCCGATGAACAGGGACGGTTGCTTGATCGGGGCTCCGCGGTGCGGGGCGAGGTCTTCCCAGTCCCGGTCCATGTTGCGGTAGCGGTTGAGTGCGCCGGTGATCCCTGTGCGCTCGAACTCACCGGCGTAGACGTCGAGGTCGTCCTCGCTCAGCCAGGCCGGGAGGACCCCCTTGGGGAAGCGGTCGCGCAGCCGGCCGCCGCGCGCGACGAAGTGCGGGTCGGGCTCGCCCTGGGCGGGCATGGTGTCGGCGGACAGGGCCGCGTAGAAGCCGGCGAGCCAGCCCCGGACGTCGGGCTCGATCTCCGCCTCGGCGCGGCCGGGCTCCTGGAAGTAGGAGACGTAGAACTCCTGCTCGGGGCCGCCGATCCGGCCGAAGACGTCGGTGGGGCGGGGGCCTCCGGGCGGTGCGTAGGGGACGCTCAGCAGGCCGACGGCGCGGAAGACCTCGGGGTGCAGCAGGGCGGAGGCGGCGGCGATGTTGGAGCCCCAGTCGTGGCCGACGACCACCGCGTCCTCCTCGCCGAGGGCGCGCACGACGGCGACGTTGTCCTCCACCAGGTCGCGCATCCGGTAGGCGGCGGTCGCCTCCGGTTTGGAGGAGCGGCCGTAGCCGCGCACGTCGATCGCCACCGCCCGGTATCCGGCCGCGGCGAGGGCCGGGAGCTGGCGGCGCCAGGAGTACCAGGACTCGGGGAAGCCGTGCACGAGCAGGACCAGCGGACCGGTGCCCTGCTCGACCAGGTGCAGACGCCCGGCCGGGGCCTCGACGGTGCGGTGGCGGAGCTCGGCGGTCGGCTCGGACTGCATGGGCTCTCCTCGGATCGCGGGCGGACGCGGCTACCCATCGATCATGCGGCCCGGCACCCGCCCGACGCGATCACCCTTGCCATTCTGGCAAACTCGCAGGATAGAGCAGTGCAGCGGCGCAGAGAGACGGAGTGGGGAAGGTGGCAGTCGACGACCTGGACGGCACGATGGCCGCAATGGGTCCCCGGTTGCGGGCCGCGCGTGAGCACCACGGCGCGACGCTCACCGATGTCAGCCGCGCGACCGGCATCTCGGCCAGCACGCTGTCCCGCATCGAGACCGGCTGGCGCAAGCCCACCCTGGAGGTGCTGCTGCAGCTGTCGAAGGAGTACGGCGTCTCCCTGGACGAACTGGCCGGCACCGCACCCGCCCCGGCGGCGGAGCCGCGCGCCACGGCGCCGCTGAGCTTCGGCGACGACAAGGCGGTGCTGCCACTGACCCGGTACGTCGGCGGCCTGCACGCCCACAAGCACGTCCTGCCCGCCCTGGAGAACCCACCCGCACGGCCCCGTCAGGTCTCCCACGACGGCCACGAGTGGCTGTGCGTCCTGTACGGGCGGCTGTGGCTCGCGCTCGGCGACCAAGACCTCATCCTGACCCACGGGGACGTCGCCGAGTTCGACACCCGCACCCCACACGGCGTGGCGAACGCCGGCCCCGGCGGTCCGGTCGAATACCTGATCATGTTCGGACCGCAGGGCGAGCGCCTACGGCGGCGCACCCCTCCAGTTCTGGGTCGAGGTAGCGGCTAGCCGCACCGCCCTCCGGCTCGGTGAGGGCTGAAGCCCGCTCGCCTGTGGTTCTGCCTGACTACCGTCATGCGGAGACCTCGGGCGGTGCGTAGTGACGCAAGTAGTCGCGCAGCTGCGGTTCGAGCTGCGACAGGTCGCCGCCGTTGACCGCACGCCACAGACGGTTCTCAATCCAGAAGCGATAGGCGAACTCTTCGAACGACGGCGCACACCAGAGGATCGCGGCCGTCTGCTCGACGGCGTCATCGAAGTCGCTCTCTGTTGCCTTTCCCTCTCTGCGGGCCTCGTACTCGTATTCGTAGTCGAGGTGGGAGTGCACTACGAACGTCTCGCCGGAGGAGCGTAGGTAGAGGTACCAGATGACGCAGTCCTGCTGATCCCGCAGGAACCGCACGAGGAAGGAACCAGGCTCGATCGGGCTGGGCAGTGGTTGCGAGATGTCGGTCCAGCAGCCGGTCACCGAGACCTCGTCCAGCGAGCCGTACAGGTTCGCGCCGGTCTGGAAAGTGACGAAGTCTCGCGGCAGAGAAAGGCTCCTGGCCGCCAGGTCCCCTGCCAAGTCGTCGAGCTTCGCGGCCTGCTCAGGGTCGCGACCTCGGACGCCACCGAGCCACTGGAAAGCTCCGGTGAATTGGCTGGAGTCGAGCGGCGGCAGGCTCTCGTAGGGGTAGCGCTCATAGGTGTAACGGCAGGCGCGGTACTCGCCCAGGTCGGTGGCGCACCACGCGGCATCGAAGCCGACCGTAGGTCGCACGGAAACGGATTGTTGATCAGGCATCGGAACCTCAATTCATCACTGTCGGCGGAGTTGTCGCCACCAGCTTGGCAGCCGCCACTGACAACCCAACTCCCGCAGCGAACGGGTCGGAGCGGTTGCCCAGAGTTGGGTCGGGGCGACAGGAGTGCGGTCTGCCCGACTGCCAGGTCCGCCGCTGTCATGGCCGGCACCGCCACATGACCTCGTCCACCACTGCCCAGCCCTGCCTGACCGACCACATCCTGCACCGACCGGCTCCCGGCCCGTACGACGGAACCTTGCGTCATGCGGTCGTTAACAGATCTGCCTGCTACCGAGCGCACGAGGTGGCGGCGGGTCGTTACCAGGCCCGGTCCCATGTGGGTGGCGTGGTCAGGTCGGTGCCGAAGAAGCAAAGGTCGAGCGGCAGTTGGCCAGTGCCAGTGATGCCAGTGATGCCAGTGGCGGCGAACCCGGCCGCGATCGTGGGCAGGTCCTACCTGCCGTCTTGCGCCTTCTCGTATGCGTCCAGTTCCTCTGCGCTTCCGATGAAGGCCGGGCCACAGTGCGGCGGCAAGCGATCGATGACCCTCGCTACCGCGGCCTGCGCGCTGTCCGTCTCGGCAATCCGTGGGCTGCTCCGACTCGGACCTTCGACGTAGTACCTGCCGTCGCTCAACGTGCCGATGTAGGGGATGTCCCAGGTGTGGCGGATCTCCGTGCACCTGCTGAAGTGCAGCTCCCACATCCCGGTCCAGGGGTAGAGCTGACGCAGCAGCGGCTCGGCCTGCGCGACTCGCACCAACTCGGCGAACGAGGCCAGAAGCGGTGACCTCTCCTGCCGGGAAGGTTCACCGGAGGTGGAGACGATCTTGTGCCAGGCCGCTTCGACGGTGTCGGTCATACCGTGATTGTGCAGGTCCCACGGCCTCACCATCAAAGATTTCCTGTTGCCGGACCAAGGCTTGATGCACAGACATGAACTTATGGACCGGGACTGGCAGTTGATCGCCCGCTCGTGTCCCGGGTCGTGACCGGACGATCCAGGGTGGACGAACCGACGGGTCATCGACGGGATGATCTGCAAGATCCGCACCGGCATGCCGTGGCGTGCCCGACCGCTACGGACCATGGCAAACGCACGGCACCGTCAACGTCGCGCCGGTACGCCCGTGGCTCAGAGCGTGATCAGCTCGCTTCCAGAGCGTCGGCCCGCTCCTCCAGGTCCTTTGCGATGTCGTCCCAGTCCGGGCCGTGCATCCACAGGTTCAGGGCGGCCTCCCGCATCAGTGCCGGCTCGTCCGGCCGTTGCAGGAGAAGCAGTCGGTAGGCAAGGTTGCGTACCCAGACCGGTAGGTAGCCGTCGACCACTTGCGGACACAGTTCTCGCATCAGGGCGAGGATCGCGTCCGCATCAGCGAACGTCAGCTCCTCGACGAAGTAGAACTCCTGGTGATCCAGGGTGCACTCCGGTGTGGGACGGTGTTCGTCGCCGTAAAGACATCGGGCGTGCTCCGTCAGGGTGCTGTGCATGACCTTGAGCCTACGACGCCATGATCCGCCGGACAGAACTCAATCCGCTTCCACCAGTGTGCCGGGACCACCCGATCCCGCACGCCGGCAGCAGCCGACGGTTCGGGGAACGGGTGGTCACCAGCTATGGATGCTCAGCGGGCCTGAGCGGGCCAGGATGTCAGGCCGCGCCGTCCTGACGGATCGTGGTCGAGAACAGGATGAGGAGCGCTCCGAGCATCTGTGGTCCGGTCATTTGCTCATGCCTGACGAATGCGGCGAGCAGGGTGGCGGTGAGCGGTTCGAGGAGGACGGCGATGACCGCCGCCTTCGGGCCGGCGTGGCGCAGGCCGGTCAAATAGCTGCTGTAGGCGACAGCTGTCGGAACCAGGCCGAGGAACAACACGGCACCGATGGCTGCGGGATGGGCGGGGATGCTCATCCCGGCTGTCAGCGCGACAGGCAGCAGCAGGAGACCTCCTGCCAGAAAGCCCAGCCCGATCGTGGTGATGCCGTCCAGGCCCGGCAGTGTCTTACGGCGGTCCAGTGACAGCACGGCGAAGCCTGCTGCGGCCAGGAGGGCCAGGCCGGTGCCGGCCAGCCGGTGAGCGCCTGCGGTGGGTGAGCCGATCAGCAGCACCAGCCCCGCGACCGCGATGGCCAAGGAGACGACAGCGCGGCGAGTCGGCCGGCGCCGGTCGAGCAGTGCCGTCCCAGCAGTGATCAGGATGGGGACCGCGACCATCGTGGTCAGTGTGGCCAGGCCGACCGAGGTCGCGGCCACTGCTGCGAAGTAGGCCGCCTGGAAGCCGGCCAGCAGCAGACCGGTGGTGGCGATGCGGAACAGGCCCCGTGGGTCCCGCGGTGCTCCGGCGAGCCGCCCAGTCACCAGGGCGTATCCGGTGATGAGGACGCCTCCGGTCAACAGGCGGTATGCGGCCACGGCGGCCGGGCCCAAGCCTGTGCGGGAGGCGAGGATCGAACCGGCGAGACCGCCGGTTCCCCAGAGCACTCCCGCCAGAACCAGCAGTGCGATGCCGTTACGCGACATCGGTGCAGCGGAAAGAGACGAGCGTGTGAGCATGAAAAATGGGCTCCAGCTTCGACGCGAAGAAAAGAGAGACAGCGTCAAAGCAGGGCGTCAGCGGATCGACGGCCCGTCAGGCAACACCGAGGAGGGCCGCGGCCATTGATCCGGCCGAGGCCCAGCAGACGCCCCGCTCAGAAGCGGGGCGGCGGGCAGATGTTCCGATGCTGATGCACGGTGCTCACCCTACCGTCGGGTGCGCACTGGTTGCCGTACGGACGAAAACCGCAGCTGTTGCTGACGGAAGGGTTACGTTCTGCTACGGGCGGAAGCAGCGGTACGGCGCGCAGTTCGGCCACCCGTGGGTGCGGCTGCCTGTGCTTCTCGGCACCGTTGTGACAGGTGGGCGGCCCCGCCACCGGGGGGGATGGTGGCGGGGCCGCCGTGCTCGGAGGGGGAGCCGAGCTTCTGAAGTGCTGGTGCCCTGGACCGGACACGGTATGCCTGGGTGCGGCGTTCTGCCTGCTGCCCGTAGCGGGCGCTGCCGTCGTCGAGGTGTCGTGGGCCGTCCTGTGGCCGCCCGTGGGCTGGCCGCTGCCTTGGGCCGCGGGGGAGTGCCGCCACCCACACAAATCGACGGAGACCGACGGAGTTCGACGGTCTCGGCAGGCCATGCGGCGCCGACCACCCAGGACTTCAGGTTGTCGACCAACCTTCCGGCGGCTTGCGCGTCTTACCTGTCGGGGGGTGGCAGACGTGGCGGAGCATCAGATCGCGTACTTCCTGCGGGAGGTGCAGGGGGCGGCGGATCCGGCGAGGCGTGCGGCGGCGGTCAAAGGGCTGGGGCGGATCGGGCGGCCGGAGCACGCCGCCGTTCTCGTCCGGGCGGCCGGTGACCAGGATGCCGCGGTGCGGGCGGCGGCCGCCGTGGGGCTGGGCCGGTTGGGGGTGCGCGGGGAGGCCGCCGAGGTGCTTCCGGCGCTGATGGGGGACCGAGACCCGCGGGTGCGGCGCCGCGCGTCACTGGCCGCGATACGCCTGGGGCTCGACGGGCCCGGGATCACGGACGCATTCGCGCGGCTGCTGTCCGACCCGGACCGGCACGTGCGGATCAACGCCCTGACCGCCTTCGAGGCGCTGGGCGTACTCGGCGACGTCGCGGCCGTGGCCGGGTTGCTCGGTGACCCGGACCCCACCGTCCGGGGACTCTCCCGCGGGTTGCTGTACCGGTTCGCCGACGACCCTGCCGTCGCAGCGCAGGTGCTCCGAACCGCCAGGCAGGGCAAGGGCACCGCCCGGGTCCAGGCCATGACCATGGTGCCGGCCCGCTGCACCGAGTCACTGCTCGACTCCCTCCTCACCGGGCTGCGGGACCCCTCGGCGCTGGTGCGGACCGCAGTGGCCGACCGGCTGCTGACCGTCGAGTCCGCCACCGTGCGGGACGCGCTGGCCGCGGCCCTGGAGGACGAGTCCGACCCGCGGACGGCGGCGGTGCTGCTCCGCGGCGCCGGGCAGCGGGGCGATCCACGCGCGGCCCGTCCCGCGCTGCGGTGGCTGGCCGACCCCGTGGCCGGACCGGATGCCGTACACGCCCTGGGCAGCTTGGGCAGCCTGGGCAGCTCGGTGGCGGCCGAGCGGCTGCGGCTGGCGCTGGACGACGGCAGCCTGCCCGCCCCGACCCGTGCGGCCGCCGCCGTGGCCGTCGCGGAGGGCGGCGGATGGGACGCCGTATGGCTGCTGCTGCCGCTCCTGGACGACGCGGCCCCGGTACTGCGCACCGGGGCGGTCGACGCACTGGGCGTGTTGGTGGAGCGCGGGCTGCGGCTGTGGGAGCGACACGTCGTGGGCTGGGCCCTGACCGCGCATCTGCGGTCAGGGCACGACACCTGGCGGACCCGGAACGCGCTCTACGGCCTCGACCAAGCGTTGCCCGGCGTGCGCCGTCTGGCCGACGGGGCGTCCGACGGGGAGGTGAGGGCCGCCGCGCTGTCGCTGCTGGACGCCGACGGCGACACCACCCACCAGGACCTGCGGCGCTTCGTGCGGGGCCTGGACGACCCGTACGAGGCCGTGCGCTACGAGGCGGCGACCGGTCTGCTCGCATGGGTGGAGTCAACGGATGGGCTGGCACCCGAGGGCGCTCTCGCACGCGAGCGTCTGGCGCGGCTGGCGTCGGGCGACGGCTCGCCACGGGTGCGGGGGGCCGCCACCGACGTGCTGGAGGCCCTTGGCGCCCCACTGTCCGGGTGAGCCGACCGCGACAGGCTCACCGCAGGGGAACGGTCGACCGGCCGGGCAACCTCGGTGTGGGGGAGAGGTACGCCGCTTGCCCGTGAGCGCGGTTGCGGGGGTTGACGACGGCGAGGCCGACGCCGAGCGTTGGCCGGGCACGAAGCGTTGGGCCAGTCCGGCACTGGGACCGGATCGTCGCCGCCTGAAGGCTGTCGCGCAACTACGGCGTGGACTGCGCGCCACGGACGTGAACGATCCGGTCAGGTTCGCCCAGGACGGCGCGGTCGATCCGTCCGCGTCCGCGGTCGACACCTTCAGCCGCCAGACGTTCTCGCAGTTCAGGTGGGGCAAGTGGTGTCTCGAAGCCTTCGCTGAGGCCTCGGCCGTTGTCGGCGTGCTCATAGCGAAGGGCGTAGACCTCTCCTGCGTACAACCACTCGCAGCGGACCAGGGGCCGCGCAAGCATTGCCTCGAACCAGGAGGCCGTCCGCTTCGCCGTCTCTGTGGGAATCCCGGCCGTGGTGAAGGTGAACTCGGTTGACGCGTCGGGGAGTGTGAAGTCCTGGTTGTGGAGCTTGTCCGCACGGACGGTGGTGCCGTCGAAGTGGGCTCGGATGGTCAGCACGCCTCGGTTGCGCTCCGAGTCGTCGATGTCCAGGTAGGCCAGCATCTGGCCGTAAGGGGTGTGGCGTGCGGGCAGCAGAACGGTGTTGAGCGGATCTACCGGCCAGGAACTCGCGCGGGCAGCAAGGACAGCCGCGAACTCCTTCTGTGCGGTGGTCAGATCGTCCTCGTCGTGCTCGAACCAGGGGATGTCTTCCACGGTCGCACCCTACTGGGCGAGTCGACCGTGCCGGCTGGCGAGAACAAGGTGAAGGCCCTCCCGGCTTCTCCCTGCCGTTCACATGAACAGCGGGTCGACCGGCGGCCACGGTCGCCCAGTTGCCCGGCGACCTACCATGATGGAGACCGGTGTGTGCATGGGTGTGAGGGAGGACGCCGTGGCCGTCTACGAACTCAGGAACCGCCTGGTCGTCGGTATCGCATCCAGCGCACTGTTCGATCTGGCGGAGGCGGACGCCGTCTTCCGTGATCAGGGGGAGGAGGCTTACCGCGCCTACCAGGAGGAGCACCTGGCCGACACCCTGGAAAAAGGCGTCGCCTTCCCCTTCATCCGTAGACTGCTGTCCCTGAACGACCTCTCACCCGACGACCCTCTGGTGGAGGTCATCGTCCTGTCGCGCAACGATCCTGACACCGGGCTGCGGGTCATGCGATCCATCCAGGCCCACGACCTGTCGATCAGCAGGGCCATCTTCATGCAGGGCCGCTCGCCCTACCACTTCATGCCCGCTCTGAACATGTCCCTGTTCCTGTCCGCGAACGAGACCGATGTCCGCGAGGCCGTCACCCTCGGGCTGCCCGCCGGCCGCGTCCTCGGCCCCGCCACGGCCGACGAGGACGACGACCCGGACCTGCGGATCGCCTTCGACTTCGACGGGGTTCTCGCCGACGATGCGTCGCAGCAGATCTACCAGACCGACGGCCTCAAGGGCTTCCACTCCCACGAGACGACGAACGCCGCCACCCCGCACGACCCGGGCCCACTTCGGGACTTCCTCGCCGGCATCAACCGGCTCCAGCAACGCGAAGAAGAACAGCGGGCCCAGGACCCGGACTACAAGATCCGCGTCCACGTCTCACTCGTCACCGCACGCAATGCCCCCGCTCACGAACGCCCGGTGCGCAGCCTGAAGAACTGGGGCGTGACCGTCAACGACGCCTTCTTCCTGGGCGGGATAGACAAGAGCACGATCATCGAGGTTCTCAAGCCCCACATCTTCTTCGACGACCAGGTCAGCCACCTGACCGGCACCGCCCGCAGCACACCCAGCGTGCACATCCCCTTCGGGAAGATGAACGAACAGGCCCGCCCGGCACCTGAGCAGGCGCAACGATGAGCCTCGTGCCGGACAGCGCCGACGCCGAGGACGCGGCCGGCTCGTCTGCTGCGAAGTCGCCCCTACACGCCAGGTCGTTGAGCGAGGCGGATCTCGCATACCGCCGGGGAGGTCAGCTCGTTTGGGATTTCGGTACGCGGTCACCGGCCCGTCAGGATCGCCGGGCGGGCCGGTGACCGAACGCCCGCCGTCAGCCGGTCACCGGTGGTGCGGCGAGGTCAGGTAGTGCTGCCGGAGCAGCTCCCTGCCGTAGTCGTTGCCGTTGGGGGTGCGGATGATGGAGTGGACGTGCTTCTGGGTCGCTCCGTCGCCCTGCTGCGCGCCGTAGGCACCGGCCAGCGGCCCCGGGGCCTGGCAGTCGACCTCCACCCAGACGACGGGGCTGTGGACGCGGACGTAGAACGCGTCGTCGTCGCCGGTGCCCCCGGCCCAGGTGACGTAGGTGTCGTCGACGTACTTGCGGACCTCCGCCATCCTCACCTTGGCCACATCGGCCCTGGCGCGTCCGACGAAAGCCTCGACGATGCCGAGGAGCTTGGTCTTCTGGGCGGAGTTGAGGACGTTGCACCGCAGCCCCGTGTACTCCTGCACCGCGTTGTCGGAGAAGGCGCCCGCCTTCATCGACTCGTTCGACTTCGTCGCGGACTCGATGGCGACCGCCTGCTGCGCCGAGGTGAGGGAGTTGATGAAGGCGAGGCCGGCGACGACCTCCTCGTGGCACACGGTGACGGTCTCGCCGTCGATCTCCATCGAGGTCGGCTCGGAGCCCCAGAAGCAGGGGCTCATGACGACCTGTTCGCCGAGGACGAAGTAGTTCACGACCAGGTGGTGGCCGTCGAACTGGAAGCCCCAGGGCTCGCCGTCCGACGGGGTCCCCATCATGGTCCAGTAGTAGGCGTCCTCGTTGAACGCGTTCGTGTCGCTGATCGCCTCGCCGGCCGCCTGGTTGATCCTGCGGATCTTCTCAGCCCGCCTCGGTGACCGCCCAGGAGAGCAACTCGGTGAGTTCGGGCTCGTCGTCGACGATGAGAACACGGACCGCGTCCTCGCGGGCCCCGCAGACAGCAGACATGTGCCGATCATGGCGGGACCCGCTGGGAGACGCCTGTGCGCGGCCTGGGCCAGGGCCATGAGCGGGGCGGGTGCGTCGGGTGCGATGCGGCATGGGGCGGCGTGGGCCGGTCAGGCGGTGGCCGCGTAGTCCATGCCCTGTCCGAAGGGGTGGTCCGAGGAGGTCAGGTCGGCGGTCTTGTCCTTGTCGCGCTCCACGGCGTCCCGTTGCCGGTACGCCCCGTCGTGCTCCACCGCGACAGGCCGGCTTCGCGGAAGGAACATGTTCGCACCGAGGCCGATCACGATCTGCGGTGGGCGAGCAACCGGACAGGCAAAGCCATGGGGGCAAGCAAGGTCGTCGTCGGGTGGACGCGGCTCTCCGCCCGCTACGCGATCCGCGATCCGATGACTCACTCGGCTCTGCCGGCATGGCGTTGACCGGCGCCGCGCCGAACTCCCCGCGCAGGGAATGCGGCTCGGCGCCGGTGTCGACGGGTTCGGCGGCTTCACCCGGGGCGCCGCCCGGTCATGTGGCACCCTCCGTGTCGGCGTTCGTGTCGGCGTTCATGAGACGTGGCGGGCTCACCGTGGGCGGCTCCAGGACGTGGCCGAGGAGATGGAGAGGCCCAGCGGTGATCCCGGCCGCCTCCGCGGCCCGCCAGTGGGCCAGGGCCGTGTCGCTGTCGACCAGGCCTCGGACCAAGGGCACGTTCGCGCCGGCGGCGTGCAGCAGGGACTCCGCGCGACAGGACGCCAGGGTGCCGGCGATCCCGTACGAGGTCGCGGCCTCGGCAGCGGCGCCGGGCAGCCCGTCCGCCAGGGTGCGCCGGGTGACGCCGACCGTGAGGAGTCCTCCGCCGACGACCAGGACGTCCCCGTGCCCGCGCATCCGGGCGAGCGCGCGACCGGTGTCGAAGCAGTGCGGGAAACTGTCGTCCACGACGACGGCCCCGGGCCGCAGCCGGTCGATGTCGATGAGGGAGCGGTGCCCGCTGACCGCCGCGACGACAAGCCCGGCACCGTACACGGCGTCGGGCAGGTCCCGGTCGGACAGGTGGACCGCGATGTCACCGGCCAGCCCGCCCGCGCGCAACGTCCTGGCCAGCTCACGCAGCCGGGGACCGCTGCCGGGCACGTCGCACAGCACGAGGCGGGCCGGCGGCCGTTCGGCCAGGGTGAGCAGCAGTTCGAGCGATGAGACACCGATCGAGCCGAGCCCCACCACGGCCACCTCCAGGTCGGCCAGATCCCGGCCGGTCGCGGCCAGAGCCGCACGCACCGTGCGGACCATCGAGACGACGGTGGCCGCATGCCCGGTCGTGACGGAGGCCGCCGCGGCCGGGTCGGCGCGCAGCACGTCGAAGCCGTAGCCGGTCAGCGAAGGGATCATGCCGGCCAGCGAGACACAGCGGGCGCCGAGCGCGGTGGCCGTCCGCACGCCCCGCACGGTGTGCGCCGCCAGCTCCCGCTCACCGGCCAGTTCGTCGGAGAACAGCGGCAGCGCGACGAAGCCGGACCGGCCCAGGGGCGTGGTGGTCGTCTCCAGCAGCCTGGGCTCACCGCCCGGGAACAGCAGACGGCGGATGTCCTCACGGGCCCAGGGGGTGTCCGCCGTCCCCGTGAGCCTGGCCAACTGGGCGGGAGCCGGCAGATAGCCGACGAGCGCGGCGTCCAGGTCCTGCTCCGCAGGGCGCGGTGCTCGCCGTGCGGGACGGGGGACCAGGGGCCGGTGGGCGGTGGCCGGGACGGCGCGCACGAGCCGGTCCCGCAGCCCTTCGGCGAACGCGGTGAGCGCGTCCGCGTCGAAAGCGGCCGCCGCGCCGCGCACGGTGACGCGCAGCCGGTCGCCGTCGGGCCGCACCGCGAGGAACACGTCCGTCCGGGCCGTCGGCGGAGTGAAGCCGCTCTCCTCCTCGTCCCACCGGATGGCGAGGACGCCCCCGCCCTGGGGGCCGAGCGCGCCGAAGTCGAGGAAGGTGAAGAAGAACTGCGAGGTCAGCGGGAGCCCGCCGGCGTCACGAGGTACGACGTCCTCGTGGACGCGGGCGGCGACCGTGTCCTCCACGACGCGCTGCACCCGTCGCGCGAAGTCGTTCCCGGCCAGGTCCTCACGGCCCGGACCGAAGGGCCGGACGGCGACGGCGGTGGCGAACGGCCCGAAGACGCGGTGGATGCCGGGCAGGGCATGGTCCCGCCCGGACACGGCCACGCCGATGATCAGGTCCTCCTGACCGGTGTGGGCGGCGAGCGCCTCGTGATAGGCGGTCAGCAGCGGCGCGTACAGCGTGGCGCCCGCGTCGGCCGCGGTCTTGCGGAGCGCGTCCGTGACGGCGGCGTCCAGGACGAAGCTGCGCGAGTGGAACGCCGGTGACGGCACCGTCTCGTCCGGGGCCGGCGCGACGCGCAGGACCGGCTGGGCGTAGGGCGCCGACAGGGCCGCCGATCGCTGCCTCGCGCCGCCGATCTCTCCCCGCGGAGCCGCACCCCTCCGCGCCCGCAGGGCAGCGCTGTTCTCCTCCCGCGGAGCAACGTTCTCCTCCCGCGGAGCCGCGCCGCTCTCCTCCCGCGGAGCAGCGCCCTGCTCGGCAAGGTGCTGGGCGAAGGCACGGAAGGTGCTGCGCGGTTCGGGAAGCTCCGGGGCCACACCGGCGCTGAGGGCGTCGTGTACGGCGGTCAGTTCACTGAGCAGGAGAGCGGCGCTGTAGCCGTCCCCGATCAAGTGGTGGGCGTGCACGACGAGTACGTGTTCGTGCGGGGCCACGGTGAGCACCCGCAGGCGCAGCAGCGGCCATGCCCAGGGCTCGAAGCGCCGGCGCCGCTCCTCCTCGACCCGCTCCGCCAGCTCG
Source organism: Streptomyces sp. NPDC001532 (assembly GCF_040298625.1). Lineage (NCBI taxonomy): Bacteria > Bacillati > Actinomycetota > Actinomycetes > Kitasatosporales > Streptomycetaceae > Streptomyces > Streptomyces sp. NPDC001532. Next base: position 78,973 of record NZ_JBEPAL010000009.1, on the reverse strand, counting down.
TCCGGCCCGGAGACGGCCGCGAAGTCGACCGGCAACCGCAGCGACGCGGGCAGCTCCTGCTGCACCGGCGGTCGCGTCCCGGCCGGGAAGACCGTGCGCAGCATCGCATGACGGGCCACGAGGGTGTCCACGGCACGCTGGAACACCTCTTGGTCGAGCGGGCCGGACAGCCGCAGCCGGGCGAGCCAGGAGCCCCCGGCGCCGGGCGCGAGCGCCTCGGCGAGCAGGAATCCGCGCTGACTCGGCGTCACGGGGAAAGCCGCCGGAACAGCCAGGTCCGTGGGATGGCCGGATCCCGCGGGATCCGCCGGATCCCGCGGGTCGGCCGGTTCCGCCGGCTGCACGGGACCGTCGTCCGAGGCGGTGTGCCCTGGCGCACTCGGTACGCCCTCGGCGGCCGCCCTCTCCACCGCTGCGGCCAGCGCCGCCAGAGTGCGGTGCCGGTACACGGCGGTCGGCCTGGGCAGCGGACCTGTGCCGCCGCGGGCGAGCCGGTCGAAGACGTGCAGTGCCAGCAGCGAATCACCGCCCAGGTCGAAGAAGTCGTCGTCGCGTCCGACGTGGTCCACGCCGAGCAGCTCGCACCAGATGCGTGCCAGACGTTCCTCGGTGTCACCGGGGCCGCACGGCAGCGGACCCGCCGCCCGAGCCTCGCCCGCCGCCGTCAGCAGCGCCCCCCGGTCGACCTTGCCGGTACCGGTCAACGGCAGGGCGTCCAGGAGGGTGAGGCGGGCCGGCACCATGTACGGCGGCAGCGACCGGGCCAGCCGACGCCGCAGTACCACCGCGTCCACGCCCGTCCCGCCACCCGCGTCCCTGAGCACGACGAATGCGGCGAGCCGCCCCTCGTCGGCCAGTACGGCCGCCTGCACGACCTCCTCGAAGGAACGCAGGACAGCCTCCACCTCGCCCGGTTCGACCCGGTGGCCGCGTATCTTCACCTGGTCGTCGAGGCGGCCGACGAACCTCAGCGCGCCGTCGGGCAGCACTTCCACCAGGTCGCCGCTGCGGTACCAGCGGCGACCGTCCCGCTCGATGAACGCGGCCCGCGTCAGGTCGGGTTCGCCGAGGTAACCGGCGGACAGCCCGACCCCTCCGATCAGCAGCTCGCCGCTGCCGCCCGGGCCGACCGGCGCACCGTCGGGGCCGACGACGAGCAGCTCGGTGCCGGTGACGGCGCGGCCGATCGGCAGGGCCGAGACCTCCTCGCCGGGGCGGCGGCTGATCACGTGGAAGGTCGCGTTGATCGTGGTCTCGGTGGGCCCGTAGAGGTTGACGATCGTCTGCCCGGGCCCGAACAGGTCGTACCAGCGGCGCACCCAGTCCGCCCTAAGGACTTCCCCGCCGACGTGGACGAGGCGCAGCGCGGACAGGTCCGGAAGCGGCTCCCCGCGCCCGGCAAGGCTCTCCGCCGCCGTCAGCAGCCGCTCCCACAGGGACGGCACCGAGCTCCACACGGTGATGCGGGTCCGCGCGATGTGGCGCAGCAGCAGTTCCGGGTCACGCACCAGGTCGCGGTCGGCTGTCACCACGGTGGCACCGGTCAGCAAGGGTGCCAGCAACTGCCGCACGGAGGCGTCGAAGCAGGGTGAGGCGGTGTTGGCGAGGCGGTCGCCGGGGCCGTATCCGAAGGTGGTCGCCGCCCAGTCGAGGTAGTTCTCCATGGCGCGGAAGGTGATGGGTACCGCCTTGGGGCGGCCGGTCGAGCCGGAGGTGAAGATGACGTACGCCGTCGCACCGGCGTCGGCCGCCTCGCCGGGGCTGTCCCCTCCCGTCCCGCCGCCGCCCGGTGCCTCCGGCCCGGTGACGGACAGTGCCGTCATGCCGGCGAGCGCTTGTGCGGTGGCGCGGGTGCGATCGTCGTGCACGAGCACGCGCACCCCGCAACGCCTCGTCTGCTCGGACAGCCGGGCCGCCGGGTGCTCGGCGTCCAGCGGAACCCATCCGGCCCCCGCCCGCAGGACGGCCACGACGGCGATGACCGTTCCCGGGCCCGGGGAGGTGAGCAAGCCGACCAGATCGCCATGCCGTACGCCGTTCTCCCTCAGCCGTCGGGCGAGGACACCGCTGGCCGCGTCGAGGTCCCGGTACGTCAGGGGGAGCCGGCCGTCGTCGACGGCGACCGCGTCGGGCGCGGCCCGGAACTGCCGCAAGAGGCGACCGACCACGGTCGACCTGGTCACGCCTGCCGGCTCGGGCGCTGCACCGACGTCTGCGGCACGCAATTCCCGTTCGAAGTCGGCGGCGAGACGGTCGACCGTCGCCGGGGTGAGGAGACGCTCGGGGAAGTTCCACGACAGCCGCAGCAGCGGTCCGTCCTCCCAGCACAGCAGGCTCAGCCGGGTGGCGGCCGAGCCGGTGCCCGCCGCGGTGGGGCGCGCCACGACCGGGCAGTCCGGGTCCAGCGGTGCGGGGAAGCGGGCGAAGCTGAAGCTCGCGGGGCTCACGGTCCGCAGTCCGGAGGCGTCGCCCGGCAGCAGCCGGGCGAGGTCGAGGCTGCTGACCGTGGCATGCCGCTCGCTGTCCAGCCAGGCCAGCCGGACGCGTTCGGCGAGAGTGGCGAGCGGCTCGTCGGGGTCCGCCCGCAGCAGCAGGGGCAGGGTGTCGGCGAGGGGGCCGACCAACCGGGCGAACCCCGGCAGCCGGGCGTCGCGGCCCGCGCGGGCGATGTTGACCGTGATGTCGCGCTGTCCGCTCCACTGGGCCAGGCAACGGACGTAGGCGGCGAGAAGGAGATGGAAGAGAGAGACGTTCCACCGTGCAGCCCGTTCCCGCAGGGCGGCGACGAGGCTCTCGTCCAGGACACGCTGCTCGGCTAGGAGCGGTCCGGGGCCCTCCTCGGGGTCGGGACGGCCCTCGAAGGGCAGGGCCATGGGGGAGTGGTTGCCCAGGCGTGCCCTCCAGTAGGCGGTGTCCTCCGCGCGGACGGCGGGCCGCCCGCCGGTGGCGTGCGCGGCGAAGTCCGCCGCGGGTGGCAACGGGGTCGGGCCGCGGTCCAGGGCGAGGTCGGTGTACAGCGTCCACAGTTCCGTGCCGAGGAGGTTGAGGCTGAAGCCGTCGGCGGCGACGTGGTGCACGGACAGGACCAGGTGGGTCACCTGGGCGTCCCCGGTCAGCAGCAACGCCCGCAGGGGCGGCTCGCGGGTCAGGTCCAGCGGACGATTGGCCAGCTCCGTCTCCATCGCCCTGAGGGCAGCTTCGCTCCCGGGAAAGGGCCGGGTCTCGAACCACACGGCGGGGCCGGCATCCACCGTCACCGTCTGGTGCGGCACGGGGGAGAGGCTGTCGCGTTCCTGCCCGATCCGCACACGCAGCATGCCGTGCCGCTCGGCGAGCGCGACGAGGGCGCGGCGCAGCAGAGCGGGGTCGAGGGGACCGCGGACGGTCTGCCGCACCCAACCGCGCGCCGGCGTCGAGGGATACAGCACGCCGCCGGTGTGCAGGGCCAGTTGCACGGGGGTGAGGGGGAACGGCACGCCTTCCGCGACGGCGCTCGTCGTGCCGGCGCTCGGCTCGGCGTTCGTCGTGCCGGCGCTCGCCGTACTGGCGCTCGGCGAGGCGTTCGTCGCATCGGTGCTCGGCGTGATCGCGGTGTGTCCGGTGCTGCCGTGCACCTCGATGCCGACGCCGGACGCGGCGTCGGCATCGAGGTGGACGCAGAGATCCCGCACCGTCCGGTACTCGAAGAACAGCGTCGTCGGCAGTTCCCGGCCGAGAGCACGTTCCAGCCGCCGGACCAGATCGACCGCGGCGAGCGAGTCCAGGCCGAGGGAGAGGAAGGCCGCGTCCTCGTCGACCGCCTCCGTGGGCAGGTGCAGGGCCTCCGCGAGCAGAGTGCGCACCAGGGCGCGGGTACCGGATGTGCCGCCGGACGCGGCGGCCGAAGCGGTCACCGGGTGCCGAGGGAGTCGTACGGGTGCCGCCTGGCCGCTGTTGCCGCCGGGAGCTGGATCAGCGAAGTCGGCGAGGTCGCGTGGATCAGCGACGTCCGCGAGGTGGCGTGGATCAGCGACGTCCGCGAGGTGGCCTGGATCAGGGACGTCCGCGAGGTGGCCTGGACCAGCGACGTCCGCGAGGTCGGCGAGGACGAGCCGCGCGGTGTCCACGAGGCAGGCCGCGCGCACGGCACGCAGTGCTTCGCCCGGAGCGAGCGGCGCGCCCCCGGCACGCAGCGGTCCTGCCCCCGCCGCCGTGGCGGCGAGCCCCACGGTGGCCACCGCGCCGATGTTCAGCGCCAGCCAGTCGCGACCGGCGGCACGCTCGGCCGCCGCGAAGGCGTCCAGGTAGGCGTTGGCTGCGGCGTAGTCGCCGAGCCCGCCCGCCGCTCCCGGCAGCACGGAGGCCACCGAGGAGAAGGCCACACAGAGCGCCGGTCGGTGCCCGTGGCGGCGCAGGGCGCGGGCCAGCAGGCGGGTACCGAGGGTCTTGGCCGCCAGAGAACGGCCGGTGTCGTCCGGACCGGTGCCGCGCAGTGAACCGGGAACGGCCACTCCCGCCAGATGGAACACGACGTCCGGTGCCGGGCCCTCGGAGAGCAGGGCGTCGAGCTGCTCCTCGTCGGTGACGTCGGCCTGCCGGTAGCGGGCTCGGGCGCCCAGTTCGCCGAGTTCCGCCAGCAGCGCGGCCGGGCGCTGCGCGGAACGGCCGGTGAGGACGAGGGTGGGACGGCCGCGCCCGGCGAGGTCCCGGGCGAGCGCGGCACCGAGGCCGCCCGCCCCGCCGGTGATCAGGTAGACGCCGTCCGCGGGCAACGGCTGCGCCCCTTCGGCACTGTCCGTCACCGCGCTGTCGGGCAGGGGATCGATCCCCCGCACCAGTCGTGCACCGGCCCGCCAGGCCGCGACGGACAGGTCGCCGCAGGACGCGGACAACTCGGCCACCACAGCCGCGAGTCGCTGCTCGGCCGTGTCCCGCGAGGACACGTCGACACAGGCCAGAGCGGCGTCCTCGGTCTCCGCGGGCAGCGCGAGCGCGAGACCGGTGAGCAGCGCCTGCCCGGGACGTGGCACCGCCTCATCTTCCGCGCCCGTGTGGTGGGCGTCCTCGGTGATCAGCAGCAGGCGCTTCGCCCCCACCCGGTCGAAGAGCCGCACCGTGTCCCGAAAGGCGGTCGCGGCGGCCGGGCCGGCGTCGTCGTCCGCCCGCCCCGCGAGGTGGACGACGGTGTGCGCGGACGCCGAGCCCGCACCCGTCACCGGCACGCCCCGCGCGGCCAGTTGTGCGGACAGGGCCCGCACCGCCTCCCCGTCGGGCCCGGCGACCAGTGTCACCGCAGGGGAGCACGCGGGCTCGGGAAGGGGAACAGAGGTCCAGGTGACCCGGTGCAGCAGCCGGGAGGCATCGGGTCCCGGCCAGTAGGACCGCCGCTGGAAGGGGTAGGTGGGCAGTGGCACGCGGCGTCCGGTCGGCGCCAGTGCGGCGTGGCCGACGGTGACACCACGCGTCCACAGCCGGGCCACGGTGTGCAGCAGTGCGTGCCTGCCCTGGCCGCCCTCCCCTCGCGTGGCCGGCAGGGCGGAGAGCGCCACCGGCGCTGGCTGTGCCCGGCCGGCGGCGGCCAGGCGCACGGCCCCGGTCAGATCGGTGGCGGGCCCGATCTCCAGGAACGTGTCGAAACCGTCGTCGGCCAACCTGCGCACCGCGGACGCGAACTCCACCGGCCGCAGAGCGTGGTCCCGCCAGTGGAGGGCGTCGGGGTCCGTGACCCAGTCACCCGTGAGCGTGCTCAGCAGCGGCACTCGGCCGGTGCTCGGCGCCAGGGCACCGGCGGCGTCATGCAGAGCCCGCGCGGCCGGTTCCATCAGCGGTGAGTGGAAGGCACGCGTGACCTGGAGCCGGCGCGCCGCCACTGCCCGCGCGGTCAGCCCGGCCACGGCATCCTCGACGGCTCGCACCGTCCCGGACAGCACCAGCCGGCCGGGGGCGTTGCGCACGGCAACGGTGAGCGCACCGTCCGACGCGGCGACCAGGGCCTCCACTGCGTCCTCCGTCCCACGCACAGCGGCCATCGCACCCGGCTCGGTCAGCTCCGCCAGGAGCCGGCCCCGCAGAGCGGCGAAGCGGATGGTGTCGGACAGCGGCAGCAGGCCCGCCGCACAGGCGGCGGCCAGTTCCCCGACGCTGTGCCCGGTGACGGCGTCCGGTACGACACCCCAGTCGTCCAGCTGCCGCGCGAGCGCCACACAGAAGGCCACCAGCACGGGCTGGGTGATCTCGGTGCGCGCCAGCTCCGCGGCATCGACGCCGGGGTCGGTGCACCACTCGGTCAGGGTGCGGCCGTACAGCGGGCCGAGGTACGCGGACGCCTCGTCCAGGGTGGCCCGGAACGCGGGCGCGGTGGCGTACAGGTCCGCCGCCATGCCCGGCCGCTGACTGCCCTGGCCGGGGAAGAGGAAGGCCAGGCGAGGGCGTCCGCGAACCGTGCCGGCGGACACACCCGGGCCGGCGGACGGACGCGGGTGTTCCTCCCCGTGCGACGTGGTGGGCGGGCGCCCCGCGGAGTCGTCCGCCGAGGCGAGGGCGGTCAGCCGCTCGCGTACGTCGCCGTCGCAGACGATCGCCAGCCGGTGCGGGTCGGCGTCGCGGGCCGTTCCCGCCGTCAGGCACAGGTCGGCCTCGGTGATCTCCGGGTGGTCGGCCAAGTGGTCCGCCAGGTTGCGGACCACGGCGCGCAACGCGGGCGCGGTCGCGGCGGAGAGCGCCAGGAGGTGAGGCCCGTCCGCCCGCCCCTCCGCGAGAGTCGTACGACGGGACGGTACGGAAGCCTCCAGCACCGCGTGCGCGTTGGTGCCGCCGAAACCGAAGGCGTTGACGCCCGCGATGCGCGGGCCACCCGAGGGCGGAGCGGGCCACGGGACGAGCCGGCCCGGCACCTCGAAGCCGGAGCCGGCGAGCTGCGCGGCGGGCGGCTCGGCGTGCAACGAGGGCGGCACCTGGCCGTGTCGCAGCGCCAGCACCACCTTGACCAGTCCCGGCAGCGCGGCGGCGTTCAGCAGGTGGCCGATGTTGGTCTTGGCCGAGCCCAGCAGCCGGGGACGTCCGTCGGGCAACGGCGGGAAGGCGTGGGCCAGCGACGCCAGTTCCACCGGATCGCCGAGCGCGGTGCCGGTGCCGTGCGCCTCGACGTACGTCACCTCGGCCGGGTCGACGGCCGCCGAGGCGTGGGCGGCGGTGACGACCTCACGCTGGCGGGCGGGATTGGGCGCCAGCAGGCTCAGCGAGGTGCCGTCGTTGTTGACGGCGGTACCGCGGACCACGGCGAGCACGTCGTCGCCGGCCCGCCGCGCGTCCGCCGTCCGGCGCAGGACGAGCACCGCGCCGCCCTCGCCGGGCACGAAACCGTCCGCGCCGGCCCCGAAGGCACGGCTGCGGCCGGTCGGCGACAAGGCCTGCGCGGCATGCAGCATGCGGTGCGCGGTCGGCGTGAGATGCAGGTTGACGCCGCCGACGAGGGCGATGTCGCACTCGCCGTCCGCGAGGCTGCGGCGGGCCAGGTGCAGGGCCACCAGAGCGGAGGAACAGGCGGTGTCGACGACCATGGCGGGGCCGTCCAGGTCGAAGCTCTGCGCGATACGGGCGGCGAGAAGGTTGGGCAGGTTCCCGGTCAGCGCGGCGGACGGCAGCTCCGTGCCCTCCAGGCGGGCCGCCCGCTCCAGGATTTCCCGGTAGCCGCTGTCCCCGGCCGTCGTGAACACACCGACACGCCGGCCGCGTCGGCGCGGACCGGCGTAACCGGCTCGCTCCAGCGCCTCGTGCGCCAGCTCCAGCAGAAGCCGGGCCTGCGGGTCGAGGGCGCGGGCCTCCGCGTCGCCGATCCCGAAACGAGCGGCGTCGAAGCTCGCCGGGTCCTTCAGGAACGCTCCCCACCGGGCCTCAGGCACCGCGTCCCCGTCCCACCGGTGGGGAGCCACCGAGGTCACGAGGTCCCGCCCCTCGGCGAGCAGCCGCCAGTACTCCTCGGCAGTGGCGGCGCCCGGCCAACGGCAGGCGAGGCCGACGACAGCGAGCGTGCCGTCCGACGGCGCACCGGACGCGCCGGAGCGCACCGCTTCCGCCGCAGCCTCCTCCGGCTCCGCCTGCCCCGTCGTCTCCGGCTTCGCCTGCCCCGTCGTCTCCGGCTCCGCCCTCACCTTCGTCTCCGGCTCCGCCCTCACCTTCGTCTCCGGCTCCGCCCTCACCTTCGTCTCCGGCTCCGCCTTCACCTTCGTCTCCGGCTCCGCCCTCACCTTCGTCTCCGGCTCCGCCCTCACCTTCGTCTCCGGCTCGGCCGCCGCACTCGCCGTCGCACCCTGGAGAAGGTGATCGACGATCCCTGCCACCGTGTCCGCGCCCTCGCGCAGCGCCGACACCTCCAGCGGTCGGCCGAAACGATCCTCCAGCGCGGCCAGTACTTCCATCGCCTTCAGTGAGGTGCCGCCGAGCGCTCGGAAGGACGCGCGGGCGTCGATCCGCTCCTCGGGCAATGCCAGCGCCCCGGCCCACACCTCGCGCACCGCGCGCTCGGCCGCCGCCCGCGACCGCGGCAGCTCGCGCTCACCCCTGCCGCCCCCGGCCGGAGGGACCGGCGCACCAGCAGGGGTGCGGGCGACGACGCGGGGGAAGCGGCCCGCCTCGAACCGGTCACGCAGCACATGGCGGCGTATCTTGCCGCTGGTCGTGCGGGGGAACTGTCCGGGCGGCAGGGCGACAACCCGTACGTCGTCGTGGAAGAGAGCCTCGCCCACCCGGTCCGCGACACGCCGCAGCACCTCGTCGGCCGAGCGCGGCGGACGGGCCCACGCGACGCACACCACCACGCGCTCGCGGCCGGTGGCGGGGTCGGTCGAACCCACCACCGCGGCCGTCCCGGGCGGCAGCCCGGGCGTTCCGGCGGCAACGTCCTCCAGGTCGGCGGCGTGGTACTTCAGCCCGTTCAGGAAGAGCACGTCCTTGTGCCGGCCGCTGACGTACAACCGCCCGTCGCGCAGGAAGCCCAGGTCACCGGTGCGCAGCCAGCCCTCGGCGGTGAACGCGGCGGCGGTGGCGTCGGGCAGCTCCCGGTAGCCGCGGGCGAGTTGCGGCCCACGCACCTCGATGTGCCCCACGCGCCGTTCGCCGAGCACCCGCCCGGTGTCGCCGACGATGCGCACGGAGCAGCCGGGGACGGGGTGGCCGAGGTCCATGAGCTCCACCACACCGTCGGCACCGCCTGCCACCGCGTCTCGGGTGCCCGGGGCATCGGTCACCCGGCCGCGGCTGAGCGCGCCCCGCTCCACCGCCAGCGGCACGGCGACCTCGCCCGGCGGCGGAAACGTCACGGCGAGGGTCGCCTCGGCCAGCCCGTAGACAGGCTGGAGCGCGTGCGCCGCCAGTCCCGCGAGCCGCGCATGACGGACGAAGCCGCGCCAGACGGAGGCAGAGATCGGTTCGGCTCCGACCACCACCCGCCGGACGCTGCGGAGGTCGAAGCGGGCCATGTCGGCCTCCGGGATCCGCCGGGTGGCCAGCGCGAGCGCGAAGTTGGCGGCCGACAGGTGGGTGGCACGGTGCGCGGTGGCCGTCTCGAACCAGATGCCGGGCCGTCGGGCGAACGCCAGCGGCTCGATCTTGACCTGCCTGGCACGGGCGGCGAGCGGAACGAGATGCGTGCCGATGAGCCCCATGTCATGGAAGTACGGCATCCAGCTGACCACTACGTCGGCAGCGCCCATGTCGGACACGGCCACGATCTGGCGCAGGTTGGCCGTCACCGCCGCGTGGGTGAGTTCGACACCCTTCGGCTGTCCGGTGCTGCCGGACGAGTACTGCACGAACGCGAGATCGTCAGGCGTGCACGGCCCATGAGCGTCCCACCCCTCCGCGTCCCCGCCCCCGTCCCCGTCGCCGTCCGGCAACTCGTCCACCCGCAGCACGGCGGCCGCCTCATCGGGCAGATGGCGTACGACTTCCTCGCCGGCCGCGTCCACGAACACGGGCGGGCGGCCGAGCTGCTCCCACACGGGCACCACCCGGCGGGCGTCCGCGGCGAGAGGTACCGGGACCAGACCGGCGCCGATCAGCCCCCAGAACATCACCTGGAAGTTCTCGCTGCGGTCGGCGACCAGCGGCACGCACGCGCCGGGCGTCATCCCGGCCGCCCGCAGGCCTCCCGCCACGCGCACGGCCTCGGCCAGCAACTGCCGGTAGGTCACCGTCAGTTCGGTACCGTCGCCCCGCACATGCACCGTCACCTGCTCGGGGGCCTTCCGGGCGGCGTCCAGCAGGACGTTCCAGAGAGTGCTGTCGCTCATGTCGCCTGCTCACACCAAGTCGAAGGAGACCGCGCCGCGGACAGGCGGTCCTCCGTGCGCGAGTCCACGCGAAGGAGCCGAGCCGTGCGGCAGGGCGCTGAGGGCCGGACGGCTCGTACTGCCGTACTCCGTCCGTACGTTAATGCAACCGCCTTGCTCCCTGCCTGCCTGCCGCTTGTTCGCGCGTGGTTTTCCCTGCTGTCCGCTGCGACGGTGACGGTGCCGACCGGCCGGCTCCGGGCGTGCTTGAGTGGCGACGTGAGAAAGATCGAGAAGGAGACGAACGTGTCGAAGCGCACGGTGCTCGCCCTGCTGTTCCTCGTGCCTGCCGTGTTGGGCGCCATCTCGCTGACGTCCGCGCTCACCGCTTCCTCAGCGGTCATATGTCCCGGTGAGAACGTCGGTGAGGACGGCGAGGAACGGCCCGGTCCGATGCGCCCGGGGGATCAGAACTGCAGCGTCCTCGTCGGCAACCGCACCGTCGCCCAGCGGACGTACGAGATGCAGTGGAACACTCAGAGCGTCGAGAGGAGGGAGAAGGCTGTACAAGGCGGCCTCCTCATCGGCTACGGCGCCCTGGGGCTGGGCTGCACCCTCGTTCTCGGCGACACAGCCCGCGCAGCGAGGCGATCCTGACCCGCCCACCGGACGCGCCCACCTGAGCCGCCCACCGGACGCGCCCACCTGAGCCGCCCACCGGACCCGCCCACCGGACCCGCCCGTCTGACCCGCCCGTCTGACCCGCCCACCGAACGCCTCCTCCGAGCCGCCGGCCCGTCTTCGGCCCATCAAGGCGTGGACTCGAGGCGCCGGTGAGGAGGGACGAGGCGCGCACTGGCCCGGCCACAGGTGAGGGACGCCTCGACGGCACGGGTCAGAGATCAAAGCTGCATCCGAACGGCTCACGGGCGCGGAAGAAGCCTTCGGCGATGCCGGGCAGGACCCGCAGACGCAAAGTCCGGCACACCACCACACCATGTCCGCCCCTTCCCGGTCCTGCCCCGCCGGGCGGACGCGGGAAGGACCTCATGGCTCGAGTCGTCGTCATCAGCCCTCCGTTCGCCTCCCACGCCACCCCGCTGGCCGCTCTCGCCTCGGCTCTGGCGGAAGCGGGCGAGGACGTGCGCTTCGCCTGTGCCCCCGAGTTCGACGGTTTCGCCCGGCGAGCGCGAGTCGCGTTCGAGCCCTTGACGGTGACCCGCAACGCCAACACAGGCGTGGCGGAGACGACACGGCAAGCCGACGAGGACGCGGCACGGCTCGCCGAATTCCTGCACGCCACCCGTCAGGGCGCGGTCGCCGCCCTGCTCGCCCAGGCGCGCCACCGGCGCGCGGACATGCTGGCCGACCCCGAAGGCGTCCTCCGGTCCATGAGGGCGCTGCATCAGCGGCTGCGCCCGGACTGGTACGTCGTCGATCAACTGAGTTACCCGGTGACGCTGGCCCTGCACTGCCTCGGAGCGCGGTACGCGACGTACTGCCCGGGCCACCCCACCTATGTGCTGTCGGGACCCGATGCCTACTTCGGTGTGCCCTACGCCTGGCCCGACCGGCTTCGTCCCGATCCGTCCGAGCTGCTGGAGCTGACGGCCGCCGCCCAGGAGAACGATCGCGCCTTCACCGAACTCTTCGACGCCTTCGTGTCTCGCAACGCGCCGACCGCCCCCGCGCCGGGCCGCGCCTTCGCGCTGTCCTCACCGATCGCCGTGGTGCACGCCTATCCGGAGCTGCCATGGCTGCCCGTACCGCCGGCCGGCCCGCGGCGGCTCTACGCCGGTCACATGGCGAGGGACACCGAACCTCTGGACGCCCACTGGCGCGAGCAGCTCTCGCGGCTGCGCCGACGGGCGGACCGAATCGTCCTGGTGGCCTTCGGCACGTTCCTCTCGGCCCGCGACGACGTCCTGCGAACGGTCGTCGAGGGCGTCCTCGGCGGCGCCCCGGACACCGCCGTCGTGGTGGCAGCCGGGCGGCGCACGGAGGCCCTGTCCGATCTCGTGGGCGACCGGGTCGTGGTGGCAGAGAGCGTCCCGCAGTTGTCCCTTCTGCAACACGTGGATGCCATGGTCCACCACGGCGGGAACAACTCCTTCACCGAGTGTCTGCGGGCCGGTGTTCCCGCACTGCTGCTGCCTTTCTCCAGTGACCAGTTCGCGGTGGCGCACGACGCCGAGCGGGCCGGGCTGGGCGTGGCAGCCGACCCCAACCGCCTGCGATCCGCCGACGTGGCGTCGGTGCTGGACAGTCTCGGCACGACCGTCAGGCGGCGGGTGTCCGCCTGCGCGGCCGTCCTGAACGAGCGCGGGCCGCGCTGGGCGGCGAGCCGTCTGACCGCCGCCATGGCGTGAGCCCGGCCGAGGCCAGGCCGGATGCTCCGGCCGCTCAGTCCCCGTGGGGCCCGAGCCGTTGCGGCGGACCGAACCGCACCGGTAGGCCGGGTGCGTACATCAGGCGCAGGGGTTCGCCGTCCGGAGCCGTCAGACCGGCGGCGGTCACGAGCGAGGCGTCCCAGTCGAGCAGCCGGCACCGGCGGAACGACCACGCCGGATGGTGCGCGGGCATGTAGTACGACCGGCCCCGCACCCGTGCGTGCAGCCCCCAGCGGTTGCTGAGGAACTGCTCCAGCGGGTCCGGTCGCACCACGGTGTCCTCCACCTCGAGCCAGGCCCGACCGCCCGTGTCCGCACCGGCCCGGCCGTCGACGCGGTAGAGCAGCCGGCGGTCGAACCAGTGCCGGGAGATCCGCGACCACCGGTAGGGAAGCCCGAGGCCGCCGCGCGCAGCCAGCACCGGCAGCAGCCGGTCGCAGTCCAGCGAGCGGAAGACCACGCCACGCCGCCCCCGGCCGTCCCTGCTGTACAAGCGGACGTTGACCTCGTTGAACGAACCGAGGTACGGAACCGGCCTGGTGGGGCCGAAAGCCAGATCCTCCATTCTGAAGAACACAAGCCCCACGTACGTCCGCCCGTTGAGGAGGTCCGGGAACACGCCGGCGGGAAGGAGGCGCGACACCTCGAACGGGTCGGCCTCCCAGTGCAGGAACACCAGATCGCGCCAGTACTGCCGCAGCAGTACGCGATCCAGCGGTCTCGGAGGCACCGGCGTGACCTCGTCCACAGGACGGGAGGGCCGCCGATGTCGTCCGCTCCAGTGTCGGTGCTCAGGCATGTCGCGTGACCTTCGCCGTTGGATCGCGTGTCGGTGGCCTGCGCAGGAGCCCCGGGCCGGGCGACCGCAGAGGACGCGGTCGCCCGGCCCGGCGGACCCGGCTGCCAAAGCCACCCGTCGCCGATGTGCAAGCGGACCCCCGGACGACCCGCGCCTCGCCCCGTCCGGTCCGGTCCCGGACGCGCGGCCAGGGTTCAGGCCGGGGGCCGGGGTGGTTCACCGGCGGTCACGGACCGGCGCCCGGGCGCCGTGGAGACCGGGGAACCGAGAGCGGCGCGCCGGGCCGCCAGGGACGCGCGGGCCGCTTCTCGTGGATGGCGGCGGCGCCAGTACGGATTGTCGTGGGGGAGTCCGCCGGAGACCCGCCCGTACATACCGAAGGTCAGCAGAAGCAGCGCCATGACGAACGTGAAGATGACGTTGGTCATGCCGAAGTCGAGGAAGTTCTCCCGCCGGTCCAGGACGGCGAGGTGGGCGAAGCCGGCGAGCAGGAACAACGCGCCGACCACGATGTTGAGGGTCGAGGCGACATTGCCACCGATGACCGCACCGGCCATGAGCACGAGCCCGAAAACGACCGAGACGGTGCTGAGCACGCCGTTGGTGGTCATGCCGGCCAGTTGCGTTCCGTTCGTGTCGAACGGGGCGAGCCGGTCCGCGTACCCGAGGCAGCCGAAGATCAGCAGCAGCAGGCCGCACAGACCGGCACCGTAGCGGTAGACCGTGGCCAGACGGTGGTCGGTGGGCAACTCGTCACGAAGCCGCATGACACATCCTCTCCGGACGTCCCGCACCTCGGCGCGGAACAGTCACAGCAATCACCTTTGTACCGACTTCCAGAAAAAGGTCGGAAAAGGATGCAAAGAAGACAGAGTGCCGCGCTTTCCGTCTGTCGACCGCGTTCCTGCGCCACGCCGCGGATGCATCCGCGGCGCACCCTCCCGCCGAACCACCGACGCGAACCGCCCCACGCAAGCCGTCCCACGCGAGCCGTCCCACGCGAGCCGTCCCACGCGAGCCGTCCCACGCGAGCCGTCCCACGCGAGCCGTCCCACGCGAGCCGTCCCACGCGACAGGAGCGCCCATGTCCACCGTCGTCGCCGCCCCCCACCCTGACGACCGGCAGGTCTCCGACGAGGCCTGCCGCCGCGACCCCGACCCGCTCGTCGCCGCTCGCACGGCGTTCTACACCTCCCCGGTCGGCCCTCCGGGCGCCGCGAGCGACCTCTGCCTCGCCGGCACACCACACGACGGACTGCTGACGAGACTGCTGGCCGCCGAGTACGGGCGGCGCCCGCCCGCCGGCACCTCCAGGCGGAGCACGGTGGGCGACCGGAACGACGCCGCAGTGGCCTCCCTGCGCCGTGCCTGCCGACTGGCGGTGCCCCTGGCCCCCGAGGCGCTGCTCGCTCACGCGCACCTACCGCCTCGCCGGACGGCCGTTCTCCTGGAGCTGTGGGCCGAGACACTGCGATGGCACGGTGCCCGGCACGCGACGGAAGCGCTCCGCGCCCAGCTCACCGATCACCGGCCCCGTACGGTCACCGCCATGACGCTCCTCCTGGAGCTCGCGGCGGCAGGCCGGCTGCGTCCGCTGTCGGCCACCGAGGCCGCGGCACTCTGCGACCACTCAGCGCCCCGCGCACTGCGCCACGCACTGTGGCGCTACCTCCACCTGCTGCCCGACGGCCCTGCCCAGCTGCCCGCCCCGGCCACCGCCTCCGACCACTACGAACAACTGCTGCTCGCCCCTCCCACCCCGACGACCGCCGACGACATCGGATCCGGCGGCCTGCTCGTCGCCCAGACCATGCTCCTCGGCGGCCTCGACACCGCCGGACAGGGCGCGAGCGGTGGCCTGGCCACCCTCCTCGCCGGGCTCGGCGACCACCTCGCGGCGGACAGCGCGATCGACGGTGTCCTGACCGTGGTGACCGCAGGCCACGACGACCTCGCCACCGACCCCGCACTGCTGCGACCGCGGGCAGCGGGACACTGGGAGCTGCGGCTGCCCGTGGACGCCCCCACCACCCCTCCACAAGCAGACCTGCACATCCATCGAGCCGCGCTCACCTGGTGGGCCGTCCGCCTCATGAGCGCGTTGCCCAGGCACCCCGACGTCCTCCATGTGCGCTACGCCGACGACGGCAGCCTCGCGCTCGCCCACGCCGCAGTACACCTGGGTGCCGACCTGGTCTTCACCGCGACCCCCGACCCCCACCGCCACGTCACCCAGCGGTACGCGGGCGCCGACCCCACCGACGCGAAGAGCGCCGAAGAACTCCGCGAGGACCTGCACAAGGTGTTCCTCGCGGACCGGCTCGTGGAGCGCGCACGCGCAGTGGTGGCCATCCCCGGCTCAGCGGGCACCGCGGAACTCACTCGTTTCCTGCCCGTCCTCGCGGCCGTGAACGGCGGCGCGGGTCCCAAGGCGGCACCCGAGGGCATCGCACCCTACAGGCCGGCCACCGACGAGCACGAGCGACGCGAGGCCCTCCTGCGAGCCTTGTTCGCCGACGGCAGCCGCCCGGACGCACTCGCCCCGCGGGACCGCCGACTGCCCCTGCTGCTGTGCGTCGGGCGGTTCGACCGTTCCAAACAGCAGCATCTCCTCGTCCGCACCTGGCTCTCCACCGGCCTGTGGCGCCGCACGACCCTCGTACTCGTGGGCGGCAGCAGGCAACGGCCGACCAAGGCCGAGCAGGAGATGCGCCGTCTGATCCGGGACATGCTGCGCGGGCAGCCGCAGGCCGCACGCCGCATCGCCATGCTGCCCGCGCTGCCCAACGACGTCGTACGCCGCCTCGAACGTGCCCTCGCCGACCGCACCGACGCGCCGCAGGCCTGGTACGTCTGTCCCAGCCGCAAGGAGGAGTTCGGCATCGCCGTACTCGAAGCCATGGAATCCGGCCTCCCGGTGGCCGCACCCCGCCGCGGTGGGGTGCCTCACTATCTGCACGACGGGGTGAACGGCATCCTCTGGGACACTTCGACCACCGACGGCCTGGCGCAAGGCCTCCACAGGCTCACCACCATGCCCGAGCCGGAATGCCACCGCCTGGCGGAGACAGGACGCCACACCGTCCTCTCCCGCTTCTCGGTGGCGGTCATGGCGGACGCGCTGGTGGGGGAGTACCGCCGGGTGCACGAGCGCGGCCTGTGAGCGCGGCTCAAGCGCCAGGTGCTTGGCCGAGCCGGTTTCAGCCTGCCACGCAAGCGCGTATCACTGGCCACGTAACCAACCGCCCGTTCCACGGTGATAGGACTTGCCTTCGAGGAAGGATGAACGAGGGGGGCGACAGCGTGTGGACGCGGTAGTGGCGATCAGCCTGATCCGCATGGCCGCTGCGGACTTGGCCATGGAACCCTGGCAGCGCCCTTCGGACGCGTACCTGGTCCAGTTGGGCCTGGACGCCCTCATGGCCGACGTCGAGGCTCCCTCACTCCCCTTGCTTGCAGGCCTCGCGCGTGGTGAGTATCCCCAGGCCCGAGAGCTGTTCGAGCTTGTGCTGGAAGAGTTGGGTCTGCTGCCGCCGGCCGCGGACGATCTTGCCAAGGCGAGATGGACCGCGGCCCGGTGGTGGGCCGGCCAGATCGTGGCAGGTCGACTCGAACCTGAACAAGGAGCCAAGCTGATCTATCGGGAGTCCGCAGCCGAACTCGACTACCCCGACGCGCTGCAGCCCATCGTGGCACTGGCGAGAGCACTCGACTCACCGCTCGGCCGACTTCCGGACGGGCAGCGCATTCGCGACCGTGTCTCGGCTGCGGCGCGAGACTTTCTCGCCACGCAAGCGCACCAGGACCAGAGCCCTTGAGCGGGTGTTCGCGGAACCGGGAGGCGGCGGCTCCTGGCGAAGCGGCCGGGCACGGTGTCGTCGTGCTGGCAAGATCGGGGCATGGGTCTGAACATGGTCGTCGGTGTGCTCAGCGGTGCCGACAGCGACTACACCGAGACGCTCCGCGCTGAATTCGTCGGAATCGCCGAGCTATTGGAGCGGGCGGGAGCGCGGCAGTGGGCCGAGCCCGATCCGGTTGAGGCGGAGGCCGCGGAGTTCGAGATGTGGGGATACTCGGGCTTGCATGCCGTTCGCCGCCTCGCCGTCCATCTCGAGGCGGATGGGCGCCTGCCCGAGCCGTTGCATGAGGGCCGGCGTGCGACTGACGACCCGCTGTTGAGCAAGGTCTACCAGACTCTCCCAGGCGATCCTCCGGGACTGTTCGACCACCTGATCCATCATTCGGACGCCGAGGGGTACTACGTCCCTGTCGACTTCACCCACGTCATTGCCGACAGCAAGGCACCGGGCGGCTACCTCGGTTCTTCGGTGCGGCTGCTCACGGAAGTACGTCGACTCGCTGAAGCCCTTGGTCTTCCGGAAGACCTCGATCCGCACTCCGAGGAGGTCTTCGAGGCCACGGACGCCGAACAGCCGGCCAGTGACGGATGGCAGCGGTACGGCGTCGAGTCATATGTCTGCCTGCAACTTCTCCAGGCTGCGAAACTCTCGATCGCGACCGGAGCAGCCATCGCCTTCACCTGAGTGCGAGCTTCGTGACAGCTCCGGCGGGGACGCGAGGAACCGGTCGGCAAGGACGGTGACAGTCTTGCGGGTGACGGTCTTGCGGGTGACGGTCCTCCGGGTGACCGCGAGGAACCCGAGGTGGTGTCTCGGCCTCTCGCAGCCGGGTCCGCACGGGCGTGACGATGTCGGGGGCGGCGGTGAAGCCCTCCGAGAGCAGGGCGTTGGGCATGGCCGCGAGACCGGAGGGCGTTCTGCCGCTCGACGGCGGCCGGGGCCTTCGAACAGTGATGACCAGGCTTGGAGATAATCCCGGCATGGTGATGGCACGGCACTGGTACTCCTCGTCACCCGTCGTGGACGGGCACCCGCTCCTGGCTGAGCCGGGCTTCTGGCCTGCGTACTTGGCGGACCTGGCGGACGGGTTCGTGCCGGAGGCTTTCGGATCGGACGCGGGCGACGCGGACGCCATGCTGGACACGCTCCACGACCCGTCGGCGTGGCCGATGTTCACGGTGCCGCTGGCCGGCGGCTTCACGATCGTCGTGCACTTCAACAGCGGCGAGGAGTTCACCACGACGGACTACTTCCTCACGCATCCCGACTGGAGCCAGGATCTCGTCCTGGCCAGTGACGATCAGGACCGCATCGGCCCCGGGCTGTGCTGGCCCGAGCTCGCCGCCCTGCTGGAGGCACCCCCGGGTGCGGCAGGCGTCACCGACCTACACGCCCGTCTCCTCCTCCTTCTGCCTGTTCTCGGCGACGCGGCAATCCCGGAGGAAGCCGTGACGGCGGTGGTCGAGGCTCTGGTCGCGCAGGGTGCGCCCGAGGCGAGCGAGGCGTTGGCCAGACACCTGCTTCAGGGGCACCCCATGTGGGGCGCCGAGAACTGGTGGTTCGACGACGACGAACACAGCTGGCTCTGCGAGGGCGATCACAGCCCCCGAAAAGTCCCCCTCGGCGACCACCTGCCGCCACAACAGCGAGCCGCCCTCGAAGCGTGCCTGACTCCCCGCTGACCGTCTCAAGCCGCAGTGACAACGGCCTCGGTGGGAGGGCCCCGAAGGCGAGCGGCTCGTCGTAGGTGTCGTGCCCATCCGAAGGGCACCTGTTCCGGGACACCGTCGACCGGCTACCGCTGACCCTGGACATCACTCCGGCGGCCAGCACCGACCAGGTCAGCAGGGTCAAGCGGACGCGGCCCATGGCGTCAAGGTGGTCCGTACAGGGGCGCGCTCCACCTGTCCGCGTCAGTCCCACCAGAGCACGACGAGAAGTTGCCGTCGGGATGCAGCACGGTAGAACTCGCGCAGAGCTTCGAAGTGCCCCAGCAGGTACTTCCTCGGGCCACCGACAATGTGCGGTCCGTAGGGCTGTCGGCCAGGTTGGCGAGAGCGCGGCTGGTATTGGCGAAGCGGACGTAGGCGTCCTGCCGGAACGGCGAGATGGCTGAGCGCCTGGGCGATATGGGTCTTCTCGGAGCAGGCATGAGGTAGTGATCCAGTTGGAGGAGGCGGGTGCCGCTTTCTGCGATCAGCCGTTCATGCCGAGCGATTTCGTCCCGGCCGTCGTGGACCACAGCTCGTGCGAGGACGGGATCCGGGCTCACGTTGGAAGGCGCGCCCG
Organism: Streptomyces sp. NPDC001532; assembly: GCF_040298625.1. NCBI lineage: Bacteria > Bacillati > Actinomycetota > Actinomycetes > Kitasatosporales > Streptomycetaceae > Streptomyces > Streptomyces sp. NPDC001532. The sequence continues at coordinate 59,388 of NZ_JBEPAL010000009.1, read as the reverse complement.
CGAGAAGCCCGGCCGACGAGGCGGAGCGATCCGGTCAATGCTCCGTTCGGGAGTCGTATTGGACGCCAAGGAAGGTTCTACACGCGTCGTCGTCACTGCCCGGACATCGGATGACACGAGTCCTGGACGCCGCAGTCGGAGCAATGACCACAATCTTCGCGCAGGCGCCGCGATACGTCCTGAGCCGGGAGAGAATTCCGGCCGCATCGTCCCAAAAGCAAGAGGAAACACCTGTGCGACCACGACTCTTCGCCACGACCGCCTCCATAGCCGCACTCGGACTGCTCGGCCCATTCGTCACCGCCTGCGGCGCATCGGTGAGCGACGGCGGCGAGACGACACTGCGCCTGGTGGCCGCCGAGTACGGCAACAGCCCCACGACCAGTTCCAAGGCGTACTGGGACAAGCTGACCACCGCCTTCACCGCTGCCCACCCCGGCAAGAAGGTCGAGGTGACGCTCTACCCATGGGCTGATGTCGACCGCGAGGTCACCCGCATGGTCGAGGAGGGCAACGCCCCCGACGTGGCCCTGATGGGCGCGTACTCCGACTTCGCGGCGCAGGGCCGGCTCTACGCGGCCGGTGAGCTGCTGTCGGTCAGGGCGGAGTCGAACTTCCTGCCGGCGCTCGCCGAGGCGGGCTCGGTCCGCGACACCCTCTACGGCTTGCCGTTCGTGGCCAGCAGCCGACTGCTCTTCTACAACGAAGAGCTGTTCGACAAGGCCGGGGCGAAGCCGCCCAGAACCTGGTCGGAACTGAAGACCGCGGCACAGGCGCTGAAGGATTCGGGCGCGCCGTACCCGTACGCCCTGCCGCTCGGCCCCGAGGAGGCGCACGCCGAAGCCCTGATCTGGGAACTGAGCAACGGTGGGGGCTACGCCGACGACAGCGGCGGCTACAGCATCGCGTCCGAACAGAACACACAGACGTTCCGTTGGATCAAGGACAACCTGGTCGGGCCCGGCCTCACCGGTCCCGTCCCGCCTGCCGAACTAGACCGGCAGGATGCCTTCGCCGCCTTCCTGCGTGGTGAGGTCGGCATGCTCAACGGTTACCCCTCGCTCCTCCATGAGGCGAGGGCGAAGGGCATCAAGGTCGGCACTCTCCGCATGCCGGTGTCCGACACCCTGAGCGACGAGCAGGCCCCACCGTCCGTGGGCGTCGCCGACTGGATGATGGTCTTCAAGCACGAGGACAAGCACGAGGACAAGCGCGAACTGGCGGGCGACTTCCTGGAGTTCGTCTACCAGGACAAGAACCTCAACGAGTTCGCCGGGCGTTACCACCTGCTGCCCTCGACGGTGACGGCGACGCAGCTCTCCAAGGACGCGGCGGCGGACCCCAGCGGAGAGCAGTTCCTGACCGCCTTGCGCGGCGCCCGGCTCTATCCGGTCAACGAACCGTCCTGGCTGCAGGTCAGCAACATCATCAAGCGCAACATCGGCAAGGCCGTCGCACCGTCCGCCGACCCGAAGGCCGTGCTGGAGGACATCGCCCAGCAGGCTCAGGAGACAGCGGAGGATGAGTAGGGGGTGTTGAGCGGCCCCCACGGACAGCGCCCCTGTCCGGCCGTCCGGCGGCACCGCCCCGAAGCCCCTGCCCCCGCCTCCCTCCGCGCGTTCCTCGAGGCGACCAGCACAGCACGCTCGACGGGCTCGCGGCCGGCCCAGCCGCGGAAAGACCCCGCCCACCAACGGAGTCGACCGTGGCGACGGGCCAGTGGGCGAGGCCGGGGGCGGTGGTCAGCGGTAGGCGGCGAGGAAGACGCGGGCGCCGGCGGCGGCGTAGTGGTCGAGGTCGGCCTCGGTGTGCTGGACCCTGCCGGTGAACATGGCCTTGTTCACCGGGATCCACAGCAGCAGGCCGGAGAAGTGGTTCGCGGCCAGGAGTGTGTCGTCGATGCGGAGGAGCCCTTGGTCGGTCAGGCGCTGGAAGGTCGCCGCCAGCGTGGTGAGCCCTCGTTGGAAGCCTCGCTCGTACCACTCGGTTCCCAGGTCGGGGAAGACGTCGGCGTTGGCGATGATCAGGCGCCGCAACTGGATCACCCGGGGGTCGGTGAGGGCGGTCAGGAACTGACGGGCGAGCCGGGTCAGGTTCTCTTCCAGGTCGGCGTCGTCGGTGGGGAGGTCGGCCAGCAGGTCGATCGTGGTGTCGAGCCGGTCGGTGGTGGCCAGGACGATGTCGGCGAAGAGCTTCTCCTTGTCGGAGAAGTGCTTGTACACGGTCTGCTTGGACACCGCGGCCAGCTTCGCGATGTCGTCCATGCTCGTTCCCGCGTATCCCTTGTCCAGGAAAACGCTGGTCGCGGCCTCCAGGATCGCCTCGTGCTTGCGGGCTGAACGGCTGTCCATCACCGGCTCCTTCTCCATGCGTCTGCCTCTCCCAGGAAGAGTACTGGACTGACCAGTACTCGTGTGAGTACTGTACCGTCCAGTTCCGAAAGGGCGGGGGCCTCCGGCCGGCCGCTCCCGCAGACCTATGGAGTGGTTCCTCATGGACAAGGTGTTCTCCGCCGACGGCACGGCCATCGCCTACGAGCGGCAGGGCTCGGGCCCCGCGGTGGTGCTCGTCGGCGGCGCTTTCATGACACGCGGCGATTCCGCCGCACTCGCCGGCCTGCTGGCCGAGCACTGCACCGTCATCACGTACGACCGCCGGGGCCGCGGCGACAGCGGGGACAGCCCGGAGTACGACGTGCAGCGCGAGGTCGAGGACCTGGACGCCCTGATCGAGCGCGCGGGCGGCGAGGCGATGGTCTTCGGCATGTCCTCCGGCGCCGTACTGGCGCTGGAGGCCGTCGCCCGGGGCAGCGCCGTCTCCAGGCTGGCCGTGTACGAGCCGCCCTTCATCACCGACTCCAGCCGCCCACCGCTGCCCGCCGACTACGTCACCCACCTGACGGACCTCGTGCGGCAGGGAGCGTACGGCGACGCCGTGGCCTACTTCATGACCGCAGCCGTGGGCATGCCCGCAGAGGCCGTCGCCGGGATGCGGCAGGCCCCCTTCTGGGCAGGTATGGAAGCCACCGCCCGCACCCTGCCTTATGACGGCCAGGTCATGGGTGACACCATGTCCGGTCGGCCGCTGCCCGCCGACCGCTGGCGGTCTGTGACGGTGCCCGTACTCGTCGGCAGCGGGGACGCGGGCGCCCCGCACATGCTCACCGGCGCGCGGGAACTCGCCGCACTGGCCGACAACTTCACCCTGCACGTCTTCCCCGGCCAGGAGCACAACATCGGCCCGGAGCTCCTCGCCCCCGTCCTGGCCGGCTTCTTCATCGCGGGGGAGCAGGTATGAGCAAGGTCTTCGCCAGTCTGGGCATGTCCCTGGACGGTTTCATCGCCGGCCCCGATGCCCGGCCCGACAACCCGCTGGGTGACGGCGGAATGCGGATCCACGAATGGGTCTTCGGTGTCGAGAGCTGGCGGGAGCGCCAGAGCATCGGCGGCGGGCAAGCCAATCAGGACGACGACATCGTCCAGGAGAACTTCGCCCGCGCCGGCGCCTACATCATGGGGCGTCAGATGTTCGCCGAAGGGGAGGTCGGCTGGCCCGACCCGCCGCCCTTCCGCGCCCCCGTCTTCGTCCTCACCCACACCCCGCGGGAACCATGGGTACGGCAGGGTGGCACCACCTTCACCTTCGTGACCGAAGGGGTGGGCGGCGCGCTGGCGCAGGCTCGCCGGGCCGCAGGGGACAAGGACGTCCAGATCTCCGGCGGTGCGGACACCGTACGACAGTTCATCGACGCCGGACTGCTGGACGAACTCCAGATCCACCTGGCGCCCGTCGTACTCGGCTCGGGCGTCCGGCTCTTCGACGGCGTCTCGCCTGGTGTCGGCCTCGAACCCACACGGGTGGTCGACTCGCCCCAGGTCACTCACCTCACGTACCGGATCAGATCGTCCTAGGCCGCTCTGGTGCGTCCGGTCGCGCGGCGACGCAGGGCTCCAGGAGCCGGACCCGGCGGCCGGGGTGGAGGCGATGAAGCTGTAGCGGCCAAGCAAATTCAGATTCCGGTGCTCGGGCAGGGAGAGGCAGGCGATGTCCTCGGGGGCCCGCAGCCTGTGCGGCCGCAGGCAGGGGAAGCAGCGGCCTGGTCGCAGGGCAGGTCGAAGGGCAGCTGACCAAATGCCGCACATCTCTCGTCGGCAAAATGTGTCAAAAGTGGATGAACAGCCCACTCGGACCGGGACGGATGGTCACGCGTGATCTCCGGCGCACCGCCTTCGGCGCGTGCCGGGATGTCGAGGCGTGGACCGCACGCAGAACATCCGACGAGGAGAAGCTGCCGATGAGTGAGTCTGTACACACCGGAACCGGAACCACCGGAGAAAAGGCCAAGGCGGAGACCTCCGCGACGGCCGGCCAGGCCAAACAGGCCGCGTCCCAGGTGGCGGGAACCGCGGCGGAACAGGCCCGGAGCGTGGTGAGCGACGCGCGGCAGCAGGCGAGCACGGTCATCGATGACCTGCTCGGCCGTGCGAAGGACGAGGCCGAGGGCCAGACCAAGCGGGCCGCCGGAACGCTGCGGCAGTGGGCGAGCGACCTGTCCGGCCTGGCAGAGAACGCCGAGGGCGACTCGCCCGCCCGCAACCTCGCGGCCCAGGCGGCCGACAAGGGCCACCGGGCGGCCGACTACCTGGAGAAGCAGGGCGTCGACGGCCTCGCCTCCGACCTCCGCGGTTTCGCCCGCCGACGGCCCGGTGCCTTCCTGGGCGGCGCGCTGCTGGCCGGACTGGCCGTCGGGCGCCTGGCACGGGTGGCGGGAGCCGCCCAGTCCGGCGGGGACGGGCAGGTCACCGGAGGAGGCCCGGACCAGGGCCGCGACGCGCTGGACGCGCCCGCCTCTCACGCGCTGCCCACCGGCGCCTCCGTCCACGACACCCCGCCGCGGACGCCACCCGCTCCGCCGGTCCCGCCGGTCGCCGGCCCGCCCCACGGAGCGCCGGGCCGTCCGTACCCGGAGGTGTGAGATGGCCTCGATCGCCCCTACGCCCGGTCGTGCCGAGCCGCAGGTGCAGGACCCGTCCGTGGGACAGCTGCTGTCCCATGTGACCGCGGATCTTCAGACGCTCTTCCGCCAGGAGGTCGAGCTGGCGAAGTCGGAGATCAAGGAGGAGACGACCAAGGCGGGCAAGGCCGCCGGGATGTTCGGCGGTGCCGGATTCGCCGGCTACATGGTGCTGCTGTTCCTGTCGCTGGCGGCCGTGCTCGGCCTCGCCAACGTGATGGACGGAGGCTGGGCCGCCCTGATCGTCACCGCCGTGTGGGCCGTCGTCGCGGCCGTGCTCTACCAGAAGGGCCGCGGCCAGCTGCGCACCGTCTCCCCGAAGCCCGAGCGAACCGTCGAGACCATGAAGGAGAACGCGGAATGGGCACGTCACCCGACCAAGTGAGGGCCGAGATCGAGGCCACCCGCGGCCGGCTGTCCGCGAACGTGGACCAGATCGCCGACCGCACCAGTCCTCGGCGGGCAGTACGCCGTCGCAAGGCGAGGATGCGTGGCGCGGTGTCGGGCATCCGTGAGCGGGTCATGGGCACCGCGTCGGACACCGCACACGGTGTGGCCGGCACCGCGCAGTCCGCGAGCGGATCGCTGCAGGAAGGCACCGGACGGGCGGTCGAGTCGGCACGCGACGCGGCCGGACAGGCGGGCCAGGCGGTGCAACAGGCGCCGGACCTGGCTCGCCGTCAGACACGCGGCAACCCACTGGCCGCCGGCCTGGTCGCCTTCGGCGTCGGGGTGCTGGCCTCCTCCCTGCTGCCGACTTCCGAGAAGGAGGAGCAGAAGGCCTCCGACCTGATGCAGAGCGAGGCGCTCGAACCCTTGAAGCAAGCCGCCGCGGAATCCGCGCAGCACCTGAAGGAGGGCGCGAAGGAGGTGACGCAGAGCGCGGCCGCGGAGGTGAAGGACAGCGCGGCGCAAGCCGCCCGCACCACCCAGGACGAGGCGCGCGACCAGACCGGCCAGGTCACCGAGCAGGCCCGTGACTCCGGCCGGAACCTCGCCGACGAGGCCCGACGGCAAGGCCCCGGATCCCCGTAGACCCGCCGCCCGAACGACGAAGCCCCGAGCCCGGTCCGGTCCGCCCGGCGGATATCCACGGTGACGCGGTCGAGGTGGCGATACGGGACTGCGATCCGGTGCTGCCGGTGGCCCGGGCCGCCGACGTCGGTCGGGTGGCCCACGGCTTGGAGATCGTCATGGCCGTCGCTGAGGGCATCGAGGCGCACCTGGAGCCGGTGGGTGAGCGCATCAGCCCACATCGAAGCGGGGCGGCCGGCTTCCCCGGCTGCCGTGGCGTCGGGCCCGCTGGTCCCCTGGCTCGAAATGGTGGGCTCGATGTAGCCGTCTGCCCGGCGACACCTGGCGCCGGGACCAGTGACCGGCCGTCGCCCCTTATTCGCTGCCGAGCGAGAAGTCCGCGGTGGCCGGGAACTTGAGGCCCGTGCAGTCGCGGCGGGTGGTGACGTCTTGGACGTACGCCCTGAAGAGGTGCTCCAGGTGCGGGGCGGCCGCGCGGGCGTAGACGTACTGCGCGCGCAGGACGTGGACGGCGGGCCTTCCGTCGCAGACGGAGGTCGCCCACCACGTGGTGCCGTCCTGGTCGCCGCGGCCCGCGGTACCCGGGGCGACGGGCCGGTCGTCAGCGTCGCGCAGGGCTACGTCGGTGAGGTACACGTCAGGGGTGTCCTGGCCGTAGAAGGTCTGGACGTCGGCCCACCAGTCATACTGCGGTTCCAGACCGGGCCGGAAGCTGGCGCGGCTGCTGTCGCTGTCGTAGGAGCGGTCGAACAGGGTCTGCGCCCGGCCGGTGGTCATGGCCAGGACGCACCGCTCACGCCACGCCTCGTCGGTGGCCGCCGTCGCCATCACCTGTTCGGGCAGCCAAGGCCGTTCGGCGGCCGGGGAGTTCAGCCGTGCGTACCAGGCGCAGGTCCCCGTCGCTCGGGCGGCCGGACCCAGCGCCGGGACGGCCGGTAGGCGGCTCGGAAGGGCCGCCGCGCGAGCCGAGCAACCCAGCTTTCCCGCCGCTTCGTTGGCGGCGCGGACCGCGACGGACGCTACCCGGTGGCGCTCGTCCTCGCTCGGTGTGCGGCCCTCGTACGACCACAGCCCGGTGTACGCGGCCCTGGCGGTGACTTCGAGCGTGCCCACGGGGCCGTCCTGGTACGTGCCGTCGGGACAGCCCAGCCGGACGGTCGTGGCGCCGGTGCCCACCAGGGCCGGCACCCCGCCGCCGGCCGGGACCTCCATGCGCTGCCAGCGCTCGGGCCTTTCGAAGCCGTCTCGCGTGACGACGTTGGCACTCTCGCGTTCCGGACCGGCATCGACGCGCAGCCTCAGCAGCGGGATGCCGTAGCGCCGGTCACCCGTCCCCGCGTTGCGCAGAGTGCAGGACGAGGGCAGGTCGGAAAGGTCCAGCTGCTCGCTCTGCCGCAGGTCCCGCTCCGCGTAGTCCATGTCCCGCACGTCGTCCACCGCTACGAGGCCCGCGCACCCGTCGGCAACCTCACGGTGGGTTCGCCACTCGTCCCACAGCACGCTTCCGCCGAAGCCTGTGCCGGCGACGGCCGCCAGGCACAGCACGACGTTCATGAACGTTCTTGTGCGCTTCGGGATTTCCATCGCTTCTGCCTCCCCCGGTCTCGTCACCGCGGCCTCATAGCCCCCCCCGGTCGTCGCTGACGGCGCCGGTCGACCTTCGGCGTTGATCGTTCAGCGAAGCTACCAGCCAGATCCGACGGGCAGCGGTGGCAGGTGGCGCAGAAGCTCGCCTGGATCGCTACGTGAGACACCGTCATGGATGTTCGTTGGCGCATCGTGCTGAGCTGCGAAGCGAAGGAGAGAAGGAACCGTCGCGCGCCGACAACGCCGAGGGACGCTCTGCGCGGGTGGCCCAGGCAAGACGTCGCTCGTCGATGTCGATGAGGGTGGCGATGGTGTCGGGGCTGCGTCCACCTCCGACCTCGCCGACGCCAGCAAGGACCGTCCAGCGCACCCCCACTCACACCGCCTCCCCGCACGCCACCTGATGTCCACTGTCGGGAACAATGACCCCACCATCCACCCGGGGCTTGGGCGTCGTCCGGTGAGCATGCGTCTGCTGCGAACGCCCCCGCTCAGGCAGGCAGTGTGGTCGCGGCTGAGGGCCGCATGAGGGCAGGGGCGGCCAGACCAGCAGGCACAATGCAGCTGAACAGGACCACGGGCCACACCGCCAGGCCCACGAACAGCGAGGTCGGGACACTGGCGCACAGGGCGGCGACTGCGACCGCGACAGCGCGAGCGTACCGTGACGCCGGATCGGTGCTCATCGCCTTGGCCCACAGCAGCACGACCACGGTGATTCCCAACTCGACGACCGCTGCGGGAGCGGCGATCTGGAGGGCACCCGCCCACCGGTCACGCTCTGCGTGCTCGCTCCGGACTGCGCCTCGAACACACCGAGAAGGAAGTAGTAGAGAACCGCCAACGGTGCGACTGCCGACACGGCGACGCATCCGAGCCGGATCAGGAGCCGCAAGTTGTGCACATTTCACCTTCGCCCTTGTTCCGGGTCTGTCGGAACGGGCCGGGCCCCCGCCCCTCATGTCGAAAAACTGTACGACGGCCTGGCCGCCCTGGGCACGTACCTGCTGATCGCGTTCGAGTGGGGCGGCATGCCCGTCAGCGCCGACTTCGACATCGGCGACGACCGGTGAGCCGCGAGCCGCCTCCTGCGCAGAGCCGGCTGGACGGCGGCCGCCGCCACGCTGGTCCTCGCCGCCCGCTGTGAAGACGCCGTCGCACGGACGTCACTCCAGGCGACGATGCGGCGAACCGTTGCCACCCCGTGTTGCTCGACGCGCCCGGTTTCGGGCAGGAGAGCGGCCGAGCGCCCCGATGCGTTTGCCGGGCCATGACCGGCGCCCGCCGGATGGCGAGCCCGGTAGCTGCGATGCCCCTCAGCCCGCTGGTCGTGTCCGCTCCGTCGCGGAGCGGGGGAACCGCCCCACGGCAAGCCGGGGTGCCGCTTTGCTGGCCCCGTGAACGACATCGCACAGCGGCCTCAAACTGCCCAGGCCTCGGGGCCGCCGCCCCGCCACTCGATGAGGGCGGACCGGACCACATCCATCTCGTCCCAGTCCTGGAGCCCGGCTTCCTGCATGAACGCGGTGACGTCCAGGACGCTGTAGGCGATCCCTACGAACCGCCCGTTCAGGCGGATGCGCCGGCCGCCGTCGTCGGAGGGCGGGTAGACGGTGACGGGGCGATCGGTGGCCATGCCGTCAGCCTGCCGTGGCCTCAGGCCGCACGCACGGTGTGCTGCGCCGGGTGTGTGGCCGCGAGCGCGCCGGCCACCAGGTTTCTGGGCGGTCGCGCGGTGCGTGTTGAGGCCCTGATCTCAAATCCGTGGCACTTCCTCGGGCAATGCTGGACGATGTCGGTGTGCAGCTCTCCCACGTCTATCGCGTCACCAAGTACGACCCCGCCGACCGTGACGAGTATGGGCACTACACCGGCCTGGAGGACGTGACCAGCGATCACGGCGAGGTCGAGGCGGCCTACCTTCAGGCAGTTCGGGCGTTCGCCGCAGAGACGGGCGTCGACCGTCTGTCCGTGCGCGAGCCGGAGGTCTCGTCGTTCGTCCATTTCGGCGTCGAGCCGCCTCTGAAGGGCTTCGGTCTCGGCACGCTCCTTCCGGGCGGTCTCGCCGGCTTCTACGACGGAGCAGAGGTGTCGCTGGACACAGGGGTGGAGTTGGTGCGGCTCATGCTGCGGGACAGTGGCGCCTGGTGCCGGCTGGAGGTTGAGGGGGCGTTCGCCGTGCACGTCGGGTGGGACCAGTACATGTACATCGGCAGCAGTCAGCCCTGCCATGCGGCGCTGGCCCGCACCCGCGAGCTCGGGCTGTTCCCGGAATCCCTTGACGAGTCTCCCTACGACTTCGAGCCCGACGAGGACGGCGTTCCACGGCCGGGCGACGACGAATTCTGGGCCGTCCTGCACAGTGCGGTGGCCGGCGGTCGCGCGGGACTCCTGGAAGAGATCCACGTTCAGAACGCCTCGCGATGGCATCGCCTCACCAGCGACACCATCGACACGGTTCGCGCCGCCCTCGCTCCCCGCGCGCGCCTGGCCGTGTGGCCGGACCTTTCCACCGACACCGCCGCCGTCCTCGCCGGCCTCCCCGCCGAGGGCCTCGTCGAAGGCGTCTGGCAGGACACGGACGGCCGGATCCACAGCGGCGTCGCTGACGAGGACGAGTTCCCGGAACTGGCTGCCCGGATCACCGGTGCCCATGCGGCAGCGCTTCTGCCCATGTACGCCGATGAACGCGTCCCTCTCCTCTCCGCTGTCATGCCTGACAGCGACGGAGTCGTACGGGCCCGCTGGCAGGCTGAGCGATCCCTCCACGACTCGGCCCAGGAACTCCGACTCTCGTAGTACTCAGGACCGCGGCTGCTTCCCTTGCCCGACCCAGGCTCCAACCCTGCGGGATCGCGGACGCCGTCATCGAGGACCGCGCGGTGGACGTCGTAGCTCCTGACGGTCGCGCCGTACTCGGGACGCTCGGCCCAACTCGGCCCCTCAGCGGGGCTCCCAAGAGGCGTTGGCGACGGGCTCGGTGGGTGCCCCGCCGCGTGCCACCGGCGCGGGGTGTTCCGGCCGTCGGGCCACCGTCCTGAAGACCCACGTCCGGTACGACCAGAAGCGGAACAGGGTCGCGACGCCGATGCCGAGGAACTTGCAGACGTTGGTGGCGAGGGTGCCGTCCAGGCCGAAGCCGTACGTGGTGATGTAGAGGACTCCGTTCTCGATGACCAGGCCGATCGCGCTGAAGAAGAGGAAGAGGCTCATCTCCTTGCGCCGGCGCATCCGCGCGTCCTGGTCGCGGTCCCGGTAGGTGAAGTAGCGCAGACCCAGGTAGTTGGTCAGGATGGCGACGGCCGTCGCCAGGACGCCCGCCCTCACGGGCGCCCATCCGAGGACGCCCGTGATGACGTTGAAGACCCCGAGGTTGACCACGAATCCCGAGGCCCCCACCAGGCCGAACTTGGCTATCTCCCGGTACAGCCTGCCGAACCGCGAGGGAAGCGCGTGCCGTCCGCTCATGATGCCCGGCTCAGCCCCGCCGGTTGCGCATCCGCAGCCGCAGCGGCACCAGGGCCGACTCGATCTGCGTCGAGAGGTTCATCTTGGAGACACCCTCGGTGCGCTCCTCGAAGCGGATCGGGATCTCGACGGCGCTGTGCCCGGCCCGCACGGCCTTGAACTTCAGCTCGACCTGGAAGCTGTATCCCGCGCTGTCCAGGGTCGCGAGGTCCACGTCCCGCAGCGTGGCGGCCGTCCACAGGTTGAACCCGGCCGTGATGTCCCGGATCTTGGTGCCGAGCACGGTCCGGGCGTACCGGTTGGCGAAGCGGGACAGCAGAACGCGATGCTTGCCCCACTCCTCGTCCAGCGACCCGCCCTCGACGTACCGGCTGCCGACGACCAGACCGACGCCTGAGGCCACGGCCGTACCCAGCATGCGGGGGACCGCTTCCACCGGGTGGCTGCCGTCGGCGTCCATCTGGACGACGTACGCGGCGCCCTCGTCGAGCGCGGCGGTCATGCCCGCGACGTACGCGCGTCCGAGGCCGTCCTTCTCGGTGCGGTGCAGCACGCTCATGCGGCGGCGCCCGTCCCGGTTGTACTTCTCGGCGAGTTCCTCGGCGATCCGCCCGGTGCCGTCAGGGCTGGAGTCGTCGACGATCTTCAGATGCAGCCCGTCGACCGGCAGACCGAGCACCAGCTCGGCCATCCTCGGCAGGTTCGCCGCCTCGTTGTAGGTCGGCATCACGATGGTGACGGGTACGCCTGGATGTCTGTCGTAGTCCTGCATGTCGCTTTCCGTTCCCTCCCCTAGAGCCCCTGACGGGACCTCTCCGCAAGCGGCGCGGGTCTGCCCAGCGCGCGCAAGTGCCAGCCCGCGGCGGACCAGCGGTCCGCGTCGAGCGCCCCCCGGCCGTCCACGATCACGGGACGGGCCACCAGCGAGGCCGCGTGCTCGGGGTCGATCTCCCGGAACTGCGGCCACTCGGTCAGATGCAGCACGAGGTCGGCTCCCCTGAGCGCCTCCTCGGCCGATATCGCGTAGCCGAGGAGCGGGAACGCCTTGCGGGCGTTGTCCAGCGCCTTGGGGTCGTAGACGGTGACGTCGGCGCCGTCGAGGCGCAGCCGGGCGGCCACATTGAGCGCGGGCGAGTCGCGGATGTCGTCCGAGTCCGGCTTGAAGGCCGCACCCAGTACGGCGATACGGGCCCCCAGCACCGCACCCCCGCACAGCTCCCGCGCCAGCTCGACGACCTTGTCGCGGCGGCGCATGTTGATCGCGTCCACCTCGCGCAGGAACGCCAGCGAGACCCCCAGCTCGTCGGCGCGGTGCGCGAAGGCGCGGATGTCCTTGGGCAGGCAGCCCCCGCCGAAGCCGACACCGGCCCGCAGGAACCTCTTCCCGATCCGCTCGTCGTGCCCGATCGCCTCGGCGAGGACGCCGACATCGCCGCCCGCGGCCTCGCACACCTCGGCCATCGCGTTGATGAAGGAGATCTTGGTGGCGAGGAAGGCGTTGGCGGCCGTCTTGACGAGCTCGGCGGTCGGGAAGTCGGCGGTGACCAGCGGGGTGCCGGCCGCCAGGACCGGCTCGTACACCGCACGGAGGATCGTTTCCGCGCGCGAGGACCGCACGCCGAGGACCAGCCGGTCAGGGCGCAGCGTGTCCTCGACGGCGAAGCCCTCCCGCAGGAACTCCGGGTTCCAGGCGACCTCGACGTCGAGCGTGTCCGCGAGCCGCCCGGCCGTACCCACCGGCACGGTCGACTTGCCGACCAGCAGCGAGTCCTCGGCCGCGTGCTCGGCGATCGCCGCGAAGGCGGCGTCGACGTAGGTCAGGTCGGCACCCTCGGAGCCCTTGCGCTGCGGGGTGCCGACGCACACGAAGTGCACCTCGCCGAAGGCGCCGGCCTCGGCGTAGTCGGTGGTGAACCGCAGCCGTCCGCTCGCGGTGTGCTCGGCGATCAGCTCGGGCAGCCCGGGCTCGTGGAACGGCACCCGGCCGGCCTGCAGAGCGGCGACCTTGTCGGGGTCCACGTCGACCCCGAGCACCTCGTGTCCGAGCTCCGCCATACAGGCGGCGTGGGTGGCACCGAGATAGCCGGTGCCGATGACTGTGAGCCGCATCCAGCGGCCTCCTTCGTAAGTCTGTGTCAGCCGCTACTTGCGCTCGAAGACCTGGACCACGACGTGGTTCAGCTTCACCGTGCGCCCGGCCTTGAAGGACTTCTCGATCGCGTCGGCCGTCTTCTCGTTCATGCCGGTCAGCGTCGGCCTGCCGTCGCTGATGGTGGAGACGAGCCACAGCCGGTCGACGCCCTTGAGACAGCGGCCGGGGTTCTTGCACTCACTGGCGCCGTAGGAGCCGTTCTGCTGCGGGGTCCACTCCATGAGCACGTCCTCGGGTGCCTCGCGGTCCCGCAGCTCGTAGGCGATGGCCCGGCGCTCGGACATCCCACCGTTGAAGATCATGCCGTCGCCGGACTTCCGGCCTTCGACGATCACGTCGGCGGCGGCCCGGAAGTCCGGCTCCATCGGCAGGTCCTCCTTGGCGTCGCCGATCCCCGGCCAGGCCACGAAGGCGTACCCGGCCGCGACGGCCGCCACCAGCACCCCGCCCAGGGCCTGGGCGCCGGTGCCCCGACGGGCCCCGGGGTCCAGCCGGCCCGCGGCCCGGGTGACCACGGCGGCCGCCAGCAGCGTCCAGGCCGGGATGGTGAACAGCAGGTACCGCGGCAGGAAGAGGTGGAGCTGGTTGGCGGTGACGAAGGTGAGGACCGGTGGCAGCACCGCCCAGGCGGCGAGCAGCACCGCGTACCGCCCGGCCACCAGCAGGCCGATCAGACCGAGCGCCATCACGGCGCCGCCGGTGATCCACGAGCCGAACAGGTTCTCCGGGAACGACGTCAGGTCTTCGGCCGTCGTGACGTTCCAGGCGATCTGGCCGCTCTGCCCGCTGCCCTGCGCGACCATCGGGAAGGTGATGGACAGCCCCAGCAGGGCCGCCCCGGCGAAGGCGTAGTGCGCGATGCGGTCGCCGCGCCTCTTCGCCAGGATCACCAGCCACAGGTGCCCGGCGAGCACCGACATCGCCACCAGGTGGCTGAAGCCGGTGGCCGCGAGGACGAGGGCGTACAGCGTCCAGGTGCGCAGGCTCGGCTTGTCCAGCGCCCGCATCAGCAGCAGGGTGGCCAGCAGCGCGAACATCGTGGCGAAGGCGTACGGCCGGGCCTCCTGCCCGTACCGGGCGATCGCCGGGACCACCGCGAACAGCAGCCCCGCCAGCACGCCGGTGCGCACCGCGAACATCCGCCGCCCGAGGAGCCCGACCAGACCGGCCGAGACCGCCATGGCCAGCGCCTCCGGCAGCCGCAGCGCCGCCGGCGAGTCCCCGGCGACGGCGATCCACAGGTGCATGGACGCGTAGTACGGCGTGAAGACGACGTCGATGTTGTCGATCAGCCGGCCCAGGTCGTGCCAGGACAGCGAGGACGCCCACCAGGTGGCGTGCTCGTCCCGCCACAGCTGGCGCTCACCGAGGCCCGGCAGCACACAGGCGGCCGCGGCCAGCGTGGGCAGCAGGAAGACCAGCCACGCCGACCCCCTGCCGGACGGGCCGGCGGCCCGGCGCCGCTCGGCGCGCCCGCCGCCCTCCTCGGGCGCCTGGTCCAGGGTCTCGTCGACCGATGGTGTGTACGCCGTCATCGCTTCACCCAGATCCGGTACGGCTCCTGCCCCTTGCTCGTGCCGGAGTCCCGGAGCACGGCCAGCAGCCGGTAGTCGTCGTTGCCGCGCAGCGCGTCGGGCACGTCGGCGGCGCGCAGCACGATCGCGTCGTAGGAGCCCTTCTTCACCGCGTCGGCCAGGGCCCGACCGCGTTCGGCCTGGTGCCACTGGGCGGGCCGGGTCTGGGCGCGCAGGTAGTACGCGGAGATCTCCGGGTCGTCGGTGAGGTAGTCGCCCTTGCCGTCCACCACCTCGCGCAGGGCGCCGATCATCGCGGCGGAGTCCGGCGGACGGTACAGCTCGCGGGTCTGCGCCATGCCGATGACCAGCGCGGCGACATAGATCATGATGCCGATCTGCGGGTACCGGAAGTGGGCACCCATCATCCGCGAGATGCCGAGGCCCGCCATCGGCACCGCGAAGAGCAGCCCGAAGCCGATGTGGATGTGCAGCGAGCTGCCGTTGCCCAGCCAGGCCTGGTAGAGCGGGGCGAGCAGGGCGGTGCCGCACATCGTCAGGCCCAGCAGGGAACGGCGGACCGCGCCCGGGGCGTCGCCCTCGGCCCACGGCATCTCGCCCATACGGGCCCGCCGGAAGTAGCCGACGGCGCCGATCACCGCGACGAACAGGACGACCCCGCCCCACTCGGCGCTGTTCTCGAGCAGTTGGAAGGCACTGTCGGCGCCGCGCGCGTTCCAGCCGCTCGGGCTGCCGGCGAGCTGCACGCCCACGAAGTACAGGGCGCCGGTGGCTGCCGCGAACAGCGCGCCGCGTACGAAGGCGCCGGCCCCGCGGAAGCGGTAGGCGGTCAGCACCGCGAGCACGGTCATCGTCGGCAGATACAGCGCCGCCGAGTACGCGGCGAACGGCGCGAGCGCCGCGAAGGGCGCCGCGAGCAGCACCGCCGCCGGGTTCGCCTGCCGGGTCCTGGCCAGCAGCCACAGGGCGGCGGCGAGCAGGAACAGCGACAGCGAGTGCAAGGAGGCGTACCGGCCGGTGAAGGCGGTCGACTCCAGTACGGAGTACATGGCGGCGGCCGCGAGGCCGGCCCGGGAGTTGAAGAGCATCCGGGTCGCGCCGAACAGCAGCGCGGTCGCGCCCAGTGCCCAGCCCAGGCTGAGCGCCCGGACTCCGGACAGGCCGAACTGCGCGATCAAGCCCGGCAGTTCGCCCTCGGACATGAGGAACTTCGCCTCCTGGGCGAAGGCGCTCGCGTCGAGCCGGTACGACAGGCCCACCTGCACCAGCAGGATCAGGACCAGGGCGCCCCGGCTGATCCACGCCGAGCGGCTGTTGTCGACCGACCAGGACGACACGGGGACCTCGGGCAGCACATAGCCCGGATCGGGTTCCGGCTCCGGCTCCAGGACGGTGTACTCCGGCACGTAGTACTCGGCGTCGGCGTCCTCGTCGGGCGGGCGCTGGTACCGGTACTGCGGAGGGGTGGTGTACGTCTGCTGCTGGGCGGCCGTGGGCTGCTGCGGGATCCATCCCTGCGCCTGATGCCCGGCGTACTGCTGCTGGCCGTACTGCTGCTGGCCGTACTGCGGCTGACCATACGCCTGCTCGTAGGCCTGCTGGTCGCCGTACGCCTGGGTCTGCTGGTCGTATCCCTGCTGCTCTTCGCCATACGGCGGGTAGTGCTGCTGCCAGTTCTGGCGGTCCTGGTCCGTCCAGTGTCCGCCGCCCTGCTGATGGGGGTTCACGCGCGCGGTACCTCGAATCCGAAGGCGTCGTCCGCGATGAGTCGCTTGAACTCGGCCAGGGCGAGCGGGCTGCTCTGGATGCGCCAGTCGGCCCGCTTGGGGATGTTGAACCACAGGAAGCCGATGACGTCCTCGTCCTGCTCGACTCCGCCGAGCAGCGCGCGCACATCGGCGCGCCGCCGGTCGCCGGGTTCCGCGGAGGTCTCACTGATCAGCACCGGTTTGTCGGTGAACGTCGCGATCTGCCGCCGCGTCGGCCCGTACAGCGTGTCGAACGTGTGGGCGCCGGTCCGGGTCCAGTAGCCGACGATGCCGACCCAGTCGACGTACGCGTCACCGGGCCAGTAGGGCTTCAGCTCCACGGACGACACCGGGTTGATCACGTTCGGGCTCCACACCCAGATCACGTTGGTGGCGCCGACGTCCTGGAAGACGTCGTGGATGTGCCGCCAGGCCTTCGCGAACGTCTCGGCGGTGGTGTCCTTGGTACCCCACGGATACCAATGGCCGTTCATCTCGTGCCCGAAGCTGAGCGCGACGGGCACGTCGGTCTCGCGGACGCTCTGCGCGTACTTCTTGATGTACGTGTCCTGCGAACCGTTCGCGATCTTGTCGAGGCCGGGCTCGAACGGCTCCCATGACACGTACAGCAGCCCGCCGTCCTCGTGGACGTTCTGCGCGCCCTCGGCGTTGAAGCCGTCGCCCCACGCCGAGTACGAACCGACCAGGTTCGGCTTCTTGCCGACGGTCTCGGCGAAGCTGTCCACCGGCTTCATCGAGGTGGGCGCGCCGTCCACGGCGACGCCGAAGTAGTCCTTCTCGGGGTGCAGCAGCGGCGTCACGTCGTAGGGCAGGTCCGCCTCGGCGGCGCCGGAGGAGTCGGCGGCCGGCTCCTCGGCGGCCCGGGCCGCGGGGTCGTCGTCACCGCCGAGCATGCCGCAGCCGGAGACCCCTGTCACGGCCGTCACCGCCAGGCACAGCGAGAGGAGGGTCTTGCGGATCACGCGGCCTCACCCGCCGAGTGGTGTTCCTTGGGCTGGATCAGCGCTCGCGCGACGACCAGCGCGTAGAACAGTCCGGAGGACAGGACGAGGGCGAAGTCGGGCGGGTAGCCGGTGAACAGCCGGTACACGGCGGCGCCGACCCAGACCACGGCGGTGCCGCCGCTCCAGATCCACAGGCCCAGCCAGAACCGGCGGGTCTTGTTCTTCTTCGCGCCCTTGGAACCGGTCGGCTGCCAGCCCATGCGCTGCTTGCGCAGGATGTCCCAGATGGCGAAGACATGGGCCCAGCCGTACATCAGCCGGGCCGACCAGGCTTCCAGGCGGTAGGGGGCCTTGTGCCACATGGGGAAGATCAGGGTGGTGTAGATGATGCTGGGCAACACCCACACCAGGTGCTTGACCTGCAGCATCTCGGGGCTGGTCAGCAGCAGCACGACGGGGACGAGCGGCGCGATGAAGGTGAAGAGCGCGGTGTGGATGTAGTAGAAGAAGCCGGACATGTAGCAGAGCCGGCTGGAGAACCGGATCGGCGCGTCCCGGAACTTCTTGCTGCCGAGCAGCGACATCGAACCGGAGCACCAGCGGTACTGCTGGTTGAAGAAGGCGCCGGCGGCGTCCGGGCACACGCCCGTGGACAGCGCGACCGGCACGTACTTCAGGTCCCAGCCGAGCCCGCGCAGATCGAACCCGGTGTGCACGTCCTCGGAGTGCTCGATGAGGGTCGTGCCACCGTTGGTCTCCAGGGCCGCACGCCGGTAGATGGCGCAGGACCCGACACAGATCGCCCCGTCGCTGTTCTGCCGGGACACCTGGACGGACCGGTAGAACAGCTCCTGCACGGCACCGGCCCCGCGCTCGATCCAGTTCTGCGAGTCGAGGACGCGGAAGTACTGCGGGGACTGCACGATCCCGATGCGCTCGTCCGCCTCCATGTACGGCAGCAGCTCCTCCAGGAGGTCGGAGCGCGGCGTGAAGTCGGCGTCGAGGATGAGGATGTACTTGCCGTCCGACTGCCCGAAGCCGAAGTGCAGGTTGCCCGCCTTCTTGAACCAGCCGCGGTTCTCCCGGGTGCCGTAGCGGAACCCGAAGTCCCGGGCCATGGCGGCCAGCTCGGGGCTCGCGCCGTCGTCCAGGACGAACGGCACACAGGTGCCCGGATACCGGTCGGCCAGCCGGCGCACATGGGTCCAGGTGTTGTGCAGCACCTCGATCGGCTCCCCGCACACCGGCAGGAAGACGTCGACGGTGGGATACACCTGGGGCCGCCAGCCGCGCACGATCTGCTGGTGGTACTCGAAGTCGAAGTCGCGCGTGAAGCCGTTCACCCGCAGCGACACGAGGTAGTAGACGACGGTGAAGAACAGCGGCGGAGCGAAGATCCACGTCAGCGGGCTGGCCTTCGCGAGCGCCACCTGGCTGACCGTCAGACAGCCGAAGCTGACGATCGACGCGAGCGTCAGCACCCACAGGCGCCGTTTGACATACGAATACTTCTCCGCATGCGAGGGCGGCGCGGGCAACAGCCCCATCGGCGCCTGCTCGGCGCCACGCCTTCCTCCGTGCCGTGCGGACCGGCGCCCCCCGGCGCCCGCCTCTTCGGACATGCGGGCAGAGTCAATGAATGACATTCCTACCCTCCGGGCCGTCGGCCCGTGTTGATCCCCACCCCAAAGAGCCCCTTTCGAACAAAGGGGCTAGATCGGGAAGGTTATCCGAGAGGTGTGAATGACGTAAGGGCTGTGTACAGACTTATGCCCGGTAAAATGTTGAATGTCCCATACGTTCGTTGAAAACGTGGAGTAACTAACAGGTTTCGTATCCGGATGATCCGGGCTGTATGCGCCGATTCCACACCACCGTGTTCCGCGCGGCGAGCAACTCATCCGCCGGACACACCGGTGCTCGCCGCCCTCACGAAGGCAACGCCCCGATCAGCGGCCCACTGCTTCCGCTGGGTCGGGGGCCCTGGGTCCCGGCCCGGGGCCTTCGAAGACGAGGGTCCCCGACACGGCGCGGCTGATCCACATGCCCTCGCCACCGTCCGGGCTTAGCGTTCTGAACATGGGCGTTAGCTGGTGCGCCACATGACCGGCCCCGGTGAGAGGTCAGGCGTGGCTTATCCGCTCGGTGAGGCCCTGGCGGCGGCCGTGCGCCGCTCGGATGCCAGGGCCGGAGCCGTGTACGTGGTGGATCCGGCCGAAGAGGTGCTGGGCATGGCCGCGCTGTGCGGCCTGCCGATCGATGCCTTCGAGCCATGGTGGCGGATTCCTCTCGCCGCGCATGGTCCGATGCAGGACGCCGTACGCGGCGAGCGGCTCGTCTGGGTGAGCTCCTTGGAGGAACTGGCCCGCGACTACCCGCGCGCTGCCGCGAATCGGCCGTATCACCTCGCCATGGCGATCGCCCCGCTCCGCGAAGTCCGGCACTGCCGCGGCGCACTGGTGCTGATGTGGCCTCCTGACCGTTCACCTGTGTTCAGCGGCGGCGAGCGCGACCACATCGATTTCAGCGCGCGGAGCATCGCCGACCTTCTGGACTCGGCCCCATGCCCTCCGGTCGTTCCGGACCGTCCCGGCTTCGTCTCCACCCACCACCGAGAGCCGCCACCGCAGTCGGAACACTCGGCGGCCGGCCTGGTGGAGCGCCTGCCCCTCGGCGCCCTCGCCCTCGACCTGGAGGGACGCGTCACCCATGTGAACACCGCGGCCGCCAGGCTCCTGGGCAGGCCCGCGCGGCAATTCCTCGGGACCCAGCCGTGGCGGACACTGCCCTGGCTCGACAACGTCACGTACATGGACGCGTATCGCACGGCCATGAGCAGTGGCGAGGCGGTCGCCCTGAGCGTCCTGCGCCCGCCGGACCGGTGGCTGGAATTCCGCCTCCACGCGGACGAAAGCGGCACCAGCATCCTCGTCACACCCGAGCGCTCGGCCAAGTCCGCCGGGAGGCCGCAGACGTCGGCCGGCGCGCCGCAGGAGAGCCGTATCCACCTTCTGATGACTCTGGCGGCCGCGCTGACGGAGACTGTCGGTGTCCAGGATGTCGTCGACCTGGTTGCCGACCAGATCCTGCCCGCCTTCGGCGCTGACGGCATGATCATGTCCACCGCCGACGCCGGTCGCATCCAGATCATCGGCTACCGCGGCTACGATCCCGCCGTCATCGAGCGCTACGACGGCCTGCCCACGGACGCCGATCTGACCCCTGCCGGGCGCGCCCTGGCCACCGGCGCCTCCTCGTTCTTCGCCAACCGCAGCGAAGCTGTCCGCCTCTACCCCAAGGCACCGCAGATCAGCGACAAGCAGGCACTGGCCTTCCTGCCGCTGCTCACCTCCGGACGGCCCATCGGCTGCCTCCTCCTCGCCTACGACCACCCTCACCCCTTCACCGTTGCCGAGCGCTCCATCCTCACGCCGCTGGCGGCGCTCATCGCCCAGGCCTTGGACCGCGCACGCCTCTACGACGCCAAGCACAACCTGGCGCACGCTCTCCAGCAGACCCTGCTGCCCCACGCTCTGCCCACGGTCAGCGGACTGGATGTCGCCGCCCGCTACCTCCCGGCGAGCCATGGCATCAACATCGGCGGCGACTTCTACGACCTCATCCGCCTGACCAGCACCACCGCCGCGGCGGTCATCGGAGACGTGCAAGGCCACGACATGACGGCAGCCGCCCTGATGGGCCTGGTCCGCATGGCCGTCCACTCCCATGCCACGGCCGGAGCCACTCCCGGCCAGGTCCTCGCCCGCACCGACCGCGACCTCGCCGACCTCGACTCCAGCCGGTTCGTCTCGTGTCTCTACGCTCACCTCGACCTCGCCCGCCACGAGGTGACCGTCGCCAGCGCCGGGCACCCGCCCCCGCTGCTGCGGCACCCCGACAACCGCGCCCATGTCGTCGACATCCGTCCCGGTCCACCACTCGGTGTCGGCATCGGGACCCACTCCTACCCACCCACCACGTCGGCCCTGGCTCCGGGGGCGCTCCTCGCCCTCTACACCGACGGCGTCGTGGAAGACCCCGGCACCGACATCACCGAGACCACCGCCGACCTCGCACACCACCTCGGCGAGTCGAGCGGCCTTCCCCTCCACCAACTCGCGGACAGCCTCATCCACCACACTCACCGCGCCGACCACCACACCGACGACATCGCCCTGCTCCTGCTTCAGCCCCATCGCGTCGAGGCCTGATCAGGAGACTTCTGTCGTACTGGCTGCCCGACGGCGCGACCGTACGGCACACTCTGGAGGAGTACATCCGCGCCGCGGAGCGGCGAGCGGGATACCGCCACGTCTACTCACCGTTCCTCGGCAAGCGGGAGCCGTACGAGATCTCCGGGCACTGGGCGCACTACAGCGACGACATGTTTCCCCCGGATGGACCTCGGAGCAGAGCAGGTCGTGCTGCGGCCGAGCCTGTGCCCTCATCGCGCGGTGATCTACCGTTCCCGCTCCCACAGCTACCAAGAGCTGCCCCCACGCATCGCCGAGTTGGGAGGCATGTACCGCTCCGAACTCTCGGGCGTGCTCGGCGGGCTGACCCGTCGCCGCCCCCGAGAAGTGGCAGCGGTCCACCGCCCTGCTGACCGATGGCCGTTGTCGTCCCCCAGACCGTCGTCCGCAGCTTCGCCGCGGGGCCGGGAGCCGGTCTAGGACGCGGCTCCCGGCTGATCACCGCGGTCGCCCGGCCAGGCGTTCCTGGAGCCGGGAGTGCCGGAACTGGTACACGGGTCCGGTCACCCGCAGAAGGTTGCGCTCCTCGTGGGCGTCCTTCAGGAACGCCATCAGGCGCACGGGAGTGCCTTCGCTGCGGGCGAGTTGCAGGGCGGTCAGGCCCGTCGCGACGGCAGAGTTGGGCACCACCCCGCACCTGACGGCCGGACCGGCGCCGCTCGCCACGCCGAAGGCGACGCCGACCCAGAGCCCGCCGAGTTCACCGGCCTGGGCGCCCCAGAACACGCCGATGGCCACGCCGACCAGCAGGCCCAGGGGCAGGCGCAGCCACACGTGGTGACGCCACACGTCGATCGGGCCGATGACCCGGCTCGCCGCCGTCGGCGACGGCCGGAACTCCTCCGGGGGAATCTCGTAAGGGAACCGCAGGTGAGGAGCGAGCACGGTTCGGCCGATCAGTGTCGCGCCGCTGCCCCTGTGCAGCGCGGCACCGAGACCGAACGGCACGGCGGTCAGGAAGGACCACAACAGCGGTGCCGGACTGCCGAGGAACCACCGCGAGCCCGCAAGCAGCACGACCGCGGTGACGTAGACGGCGCCTCCCAGGGCGATCGCACCGCGGGGGAACACGTCCCTCCAGCCTGCGCTGTGCAGCGGTGGCGGACGGTCGAGTTGCCGCAGCCGCAGGACCGTGTCCACGGCGGCCCCCGCCAGCAGGGCGAGTGCCGCCGGAATCCGGAGGGCACCCTCCCCGGCAAGCAGCATGTACGCGGCGAGGGCCAGGTAGATCGACATGGACAGCGACCAGGTGACCCAGGCCCTGAACCGCCGGCGGCCCCAGGCGGGGATCTGCCACCAGCACAGGTCGGTTGTCTCCTCCTCGCTGAGCCGTGCGGCGATGTACCTGAGCGTGCGCTCGGCCTGCTCGGGGCTGCAGGGAGGGCTCTTGCCGCCCTTCCTGGGGGTGTACGCGAACCGGACCGCGTGATCGAGCAGACGGTTCTCGATGGCGGCGGCATGACGCAGGCGGAGGATCTCCTCCACCATCGGGATGTCGGACCGCTGCTCGTGCAACAGGCTGATCGCCAGGGGGCTCGACAGTGCCCTGGCCAGAGGGCTCTTGCGCTCCCTCTCCAACCGGCGGGTGACTTCCCGCCAGACGGGAGGCGGGTCGGGCATCCGGTGGAGCAGGTAGCCGACGGCGTGGTCGGGAGCTGTCGGTTGCAGCTCCAGGGCGACCGCGTCGCTCAGCCGCGCCTCGTCGGCGCCGGCGATCTCCAGCACCTCCACCGTCCGCGAGACCAACAGCACACGCGCCGGCAGCGCCGCCAGCGCGGTGATCGCCTCGACGCGCACCTCCTTGGTGACCTCGTCCAGTCCGTCCAGGAACAGCGCGATGCGCCCGGCCGCCAGGAGTGCCCGAACGTGCCGCTGCCTGTACCGCCGGGAGACAACCCTGACCGCCCAGTCGATCGGCTCTTCCTCGTGCGGATCCCAGCCGTTCAGCGACAACAGCACCGGCACGGGGTGGCGCGCCCTCTCTCGCGGCGCCTCGACCCGGCTCCGGGCCTCGAGGGCTCTGCGGAGCAGCAGCACGGCGGCGGCGGACTTGCCGGCGGCTTCCGGGCCGACCAGCAGGATCCGGCCGGAGGCGAGCCCGCCGTAGACCTCGTACAGCTCGGGGATCGCGCCACCCGCCCGGATCTTCTCCTCCGTGGCCGCCTCGAGCCAGGGGAGCGGGGTGAACCGGGCCTCCGTCCCTTCCGCGGTGGCCGCGGCGACCCGGCCGGTGAGCTGCTCCTTGCTCACCTGCCAGCGACAAGGCAGCGGCGGCGGTGACACCAGGCCCCGCCGGTACGCCTCCTGATTCCACGATTCCAGGACGGAGGCGGACAGCTTGTCCGCCGCCTTGTCGAGGCGTGACGGGGTGAGCATGTAACTGTTGTTGATCTGAGTGGAGTTGGCGCCGAACTGCGCGTTGACCGGGCCGTGGAACTCATGGTGCGGCTGGCCCGGGGCCGTCACCTCGGCGCTCCGAAGTTGTTGTTCACCTGGTGACTGTGGTGACCCACCTGGACATTGGCGGGTCCGTGGAAGGTGTTCCCGGAGAGCGAGATGTCACCGGACTGCGCCGGCGGACCGACTTCTCGCGCGATCTCCCGCAGTTCGCTCGCCGCCCGCTGCCGTTCCGCGGGGTCCAGGACGAGCAGCAACCGGGTGAACTCCTCCTCCCATGCCTGGGCGTGCTCCGCCCGGGCTCGCTCGCGCGCCTCCTCGTCCGGGGCGGCGGCAAGCGCGGCTGTGGTTCCTTCCAGGTCGGCCCGCACCGCGTTCTCACGTTCGGCCTCACCCCGGCCGAAGAGGCGTACCAACCGTTCCTTGCCCGTCTGGTACCCGTCGGTCACCGCGAGGGCGAGCACGGTGGGGCCCACGAGCGGTACCACCTGTGTCAGATAGCTCTGCCAGTCCACGAGTGTTTTCCCCCCACTCGGACGCGGGGCATCCGCCCCGCGTCCGTCGACATGACTCCGCCGTCACCGTCCCCCGCGAACAACCCCATGCGGCGACAGCGGCGTGCATCAGGGTAAACCGGCGCCCACGCTCCGTCCCGACCGGGGTACGCTCTGTTACAGAAGGGGGACGAGTGAAGCAGGCGGACTTGTCCCCTCCTTCCGGGGGTGCGCCGGCGCGCGCACGCATCCCGCCGTGCCTCCGTGGCCCGCACCTCATCGGCCATCAGGTCACCGAGCACGACAACGAGCCGCCCGGCCGTCCATTGATGCCGTCCTCGCCTTCGCCCCGTACGGAACCTGGCCGGCCGGGTGCGCCGGGATCAGGTTTCCATGGTCCCCGGACAATGCAGTGCTTCGCCGTGTCGGCGGCGAGGGGGACTGGGCGGACGGCGGTGTCTCTCGGTGACGGTCTCGGTGACGTGGGAGCCGCGCTGGTACGAGTCGGCCGGCGACTTCACTTCCGCCACCCGGCCGCCCTCGGCCGTGTGCTCCGCGTACGCCGCCCAGACCGGAACCTCGATCGTCGTCGACGCGGCGTCCGTGACCACCGCGGACCCGAGGCGAGGGTTGAGCAGCAGGGGGACCGCCAGTACCGGGTCGAGGGGTCCGCGTACGGCATCCGCACCCTGGAGTTCGGCGACGGCGCCCGCACCGAGGTGCTCTTCCCTCTCGCCCCGGAGGAGGCCGTCCGCTGCCGCGCCGCGCACATCACGCGACCACCAGCGGGCACGGAACGTCCCGGTCCGCCCGCGGACGCCTTCACGCCCGTGAACTACGGGCTCGACGAGCGCCCCGAGTGAGTAGGCTGGTCGGGTCCTGGGCCGAGCGTGTGACCGGTGAGGTGACGGCGTCGACTGATGGATGAGGCCGATGGGCAAGACGGTGGCAACCCCGTTGCCGGATACGGCGATGACGCGCGCGCCGAGCCGGCGGGCAACACGTTCCACGGTCCTGCAGCCGTGCAGCAAGGCACCCGGAACACACAGATCAACTACTTCGGCGGACGCGGCCACGACGCCGACCTGCACGAGAGCCGGCTCGCCGACTATCTGACGGCCGCCGCCGACGCCTCCACGGAGCACCCCTATCCTGCCGCGCTGCCAGGACGTGCGCCATCACTGGACGACGTCTACGTGCACCAGCGCCTGGGCAACATGGCGGTGAACGGTCTCCCGCTCGAGAACGGAGCCGTCGAACGGATCCTGAACGGCCATCAGACCTGCGTCGTGCTCGCCGGGGCAGGCGGTGGCAAGTCCAGTCTGCTGCGCACCCTGCTGGCGGTGGGCGTACGCCGGCAACTGGACGGAGCGCACGACGGCCCCGTCCCGGTGGTGGTCCCCGCCGCCGCCCTGGAGGGCCGCTCCTTGTCCAAGGCCCTGTCGCTCGCGGTCCGCCTGGAACTGCCGGGCCTGGTCGACACGATCCCTCTGGAACTGTTCCAGGCGCCGCCCCGACCCCACGCCCACTGGCTGGTCCTGGTGGACGAGCTGGACGAGATCGCCGATCCGACCCGACGCCGCAAGGTGCTGAGGGCCCTCATGAGTATCGAGCAGGACCAGCGGACACCGCAGCCGCAGCACTCCCGGAAGAAGAAAGAGAGGACCCGCTACCGCTTCGTCATCGCCACCCGCCCGCTCCCCGACGACGAACTGTCGGTTCTCGGCCCCGAGATCCCTCGCTACGAGCTGGAACGCTTCCAGCTCACCGATCTGAAGGACGTCGCCCGACGATGGTTCGACGCCCATGGGATGGCCGAACCGTCCCACCAGGCACACCTCTTCGTCGGCGACCTGAACCGGTCACGCCTGGCCGGCCTCGCGCGCATCCCGCTCACGGCGTCCCTGCTGTGCCAACTCCGTGCCGCGGCCCCCGAGCAGCCGCTGCCCGGCGTGCGCGGTGACATCTACGCCGAGTTCGCCCGGCTGCTGCACAAGCGCCAGTACCACCCCGCCGAGCCGGGCAGCCCCCGTGAGCTGCCGGCCGGGTTCGAGCGCTACGGCAAGACCGCGGTGGACCGTGCCGAGCACACCCTCAGCCGGCTGCCGTACCTCATCGACCACCTCGCGGCCCAGCGGCGCGACGGCAGCCGGCTCAGCGCGGTCGAGATCGTCGAAGCACACCCCGACGCCCAGCCGCCGCCCTATCCCGTCCCCGAGGACGTATGGCGGGACTTCCTCGCCACCGCGCTGAGCCACAGCGGATTTCTGACCTTCCACGCCGGCGACCACGTCTTCGCCCACCAGACGCTCATGGAGTACTGCGCCGCCCGCCACACCACGCGCAGCCGGCGGGCGCGCCCGGTGCGGCGGATTTTGGCACAGTGGCACGGTGCCGACCCGTCCTACGTCGGCTTCGTCATCGACACGGCCTCGCCGGACGTACGGCGCAAGGCGCTGGCGAAGCTGCGCCGACTGGCGGTCCGGAACGGTCTGGAGGGCTGTCTCTTCGCCGCGGAGATCGCCAGGATCGGCACGAACCTGCCGGTCGACCTGCTGGAGAGGGTGGTGCGCGGACTCGCGGGCGTCGCCCGGAGCCGACGAAGGACCGACGACGAGCGCACCCGCGCCGTCATCGCCCTGACCCGGCTCCCCGAACCCGGTTTCCGCGAGAGCCTCCACCGGCTCGTCCAGTCCGGCGGGCTGAACGGAACCGCCTTGGTCGCCGCCATCGCGGAGCTGCTGGAGCTGGGCGACCCGCAGGTGCGCGACATGCTGCACAACCTGGCCGTCAGCGAAGCCCAGTACTCCGCGCAGCGGCTGTGGGCGGCCGACCGGCTGGGCGACCTTCAGGATCCACGGCTTCCCGATGTGCTGTACCGCCTCGCGGTCAGCGGGCGAGGCGACGATGCCGACCGCAGCGCGGCGGCCATGCGTCTGGCGGCGTGGCGCGATCCCCGCGCCGCCGACGCCCATCACGCCATTGCCACCTGTGCCTCCGTGGACGCCGTGTACCGGGTCACGTCGGCGACGGAGCTGGAGACACTCGGGGACCACCGGCTGCCCGATGTGCTGTTCGCCCTGGCGATGGACCAGGGCGTCCACCGCCACTCCCAGGCCAGGCAATGGGCCGCCCGGCGCCTGGTCGAGGACGACGACCCACGCAGCGCGCAGCTGCTCCTCGCGCTCGCCCACGACCGCGGCCTCGGCGAGAGCTTCCGCCGGTGGGCGGCCGGGGAACTGTCCGATCGAGGGCATCCAGGACTGCCGGACGTGCTGTACTCCCTGGCCGGCGACACCGGTCTCGATGGTCACGCCCGGGTCAGAGCGGCATGGGATCTCGCGCGGACGGGCGACGGACGGGGCCGGGAACTGCTGCGTACCCTCGCGCTGACCGGGCCGGGGCACCTCGTGAGCGGAGACTTCTGGGACGAGGGCTCGCGGGCCAGAGCGGCCTCCGCGCTGGCCTCGTTGAACCGCGAGGACGCCTCCGACGTCCTGCACGGCCTGGCCCGCGACGAGAGCCGCGACCTGCTCGACCGCCACTTCTCGGTCCGGCAGTTGGCCGACGTCGCGGACGTGTGCGCGGCCGACGCGCTCCAACGTCTCGCGACGGACGCCGGTCTGCATTCCTCCGTCCGCGTCGAGGCCGCCTTCGAACTGGCCGACATGAGCGATCCACGGGGCACCGACGCGCTGCACACGCTGGTGCTCGACAGCACACTGGAGATGAACGTACGGGCCTTCGTGCTGCTGCGGCTGTGCGGGCAGGACGACGAGCGGGTTCCGAAACTGCTGCGCGACCTCGCGACCTGGACGACTCTCGACGGTGTCTGCCGGGCCCGCGCCGTTGCCGCACTGACCGAACGGACGGAGGCCGAGGTGGGCGACCTCCTGTTCGACCTGACGGCGGACACCGATGCCGCCGAGTCCACCCGCACGCTCGCCGCGACGGCCCTCATGGACCAGGAGGACGCACGGGCCCCGTACCGCTTGCACGCCCTGGCCGCCGACCCGGCGCTGCGGCCGGCGAGCAGGGAGGCGGCCATGAAGGCGCTCGGTCGCAGCCACCTGCCACATGCCCGGCGCCTGCTGTGCGACCTGGCCTCCTCCCCGAGCCTGGAATCCGCCCTGCGCTATGCGGCCGCGCGCACGCTGGCCCGTCACAGCGCTCCCGAAGCCACCGCGCTGCTCGTGGCGCTCGCGCTCGACGTCGATGCCCTGCCGAGGGACCGGGCCGCGGCGGCGTACAACCTGACCGAGCGAGGTGATCCTCTCGGCGCCGACCTGCTCTGCACACTGGCCCGCGACGGCACGCTCGACGACGAGCACCGCTTCGAAGCCGCCGACGACCTGACCGACCTGCACGATCCCCGCGGAACCGACCTGCTGCACGACCTCGCACTGGACCCCGGTCTCGGTTCCTTCACCCGCCGGTCGGCTGTCAGGAAACTCGCCCGTCTCGACGACCCACGCCTCCCGGCACTGCTGCACACCCTGGCCGAGGACGCCACCCTCGACGACTTCTCCCGGCTCACGGTGGTCCGCCGCCTCGCCCTGAGCGGCGGCCCAGCCGAAGTGGCCCTGCTGCGCCGTTTCGCCGAGGCTCCCGGACTGGCAGCGGAGGTCCGCGCGGAAGCCGCGAAGGCGCTGCACTCCTGCCTTCCGGCGATCGAGTCCGAGGAGCGGCCGGCATTGCCTGCGCCGCCGTCGGACGGTTCCTGACCAGGCCGCACCGCTCGGTCGGGCAGAAGCACCCAGGCACGTCGTTGCCGGCCTGGGTGCAGAAACATCTTGCCCTGCCGATCTCGGCGAGGCGGCGAAGGTGTGAGAGCGGCACTTCCGGGTAGCCGCGCACGTGATGGGGGAGGGCCGCGACACCTGGGGAGGTCGAAGCGGCCCTCTCCTCTTTCCTTTGCCTCTCTGCGCGTTTGCCTCTCTGCCTGCGCCGCGCCGACAAGCCGAGCCCACGGCGCGGACCGACGTACCGATGGAGCGCCCGTGAGGTGACGTGCGCAGTCCGGCCTCCCAGGCATCGGGCCGCCGACTCACACGCCGAAGCGCTCTGAACAATTCCTCGCTTCCGTACGTATACGTCGGCCAGATGGTCCGGGCCGGCCGGCCAACCGAACGCCAGGAGCAGCCCCTTGAGACGCACAGCGCACAAACGTGACACCGGTGCACGAAGAGCCACCTTGGCGGCGATCGCGTTGATCCTGGGCGGTGGAGGTGTGGCGACGGTCAACATCTACGCCTCCGCGCAGGAGACCGCGGGCACCGACGCGTCCGTCCGGTCGGGTGCCGAGCCGTCCGTCCCGGCGTCGGGGCAGGCAGCGGCCACCATCGACTGCCCGGATGTCGCAAGCCGGCTCACGGCCGTCCCCGACCCGGCCAAGCCGACGGTCGCCAAGGAGCTGGCGGTGCTCGACGAGCAGATCGCCGCGGCCTACGAGCGGCTCGGATCATGGCTCTCCGCGAACCAGGACGACAAGCAACGCGCGGAAGCCGACATCCTCCAGCCGCTGCACACCGATCGCGCCGCGACGATCGGACGGCTGGTCGCCGCCATGGACGCCGCAGGGGAAGCCCCGGCGGCGGACCTGGAGGCACTGACGACCTGCACACTGAAGCCGGTGGCAGCCGACAGCCCGACGAACACCGCCGACGCTGACGAAGACGATCCCGGTGACGTCGCCTCACCCGGCAACGGACCGGTCGCCGAGGACTACGCCGACATCACGACCGCCCAGCCGAACGTCCCGCAACCGCCCTTGGCCAACGGAGCTTCCCGCGGCACCTTCACCACCAGTTGCGGCGTCAACGCGAACGGTCTGTTCAACTCGGACAACGTCATCGTCGCTCCCGGTGTCACCAACGGAGCCCACCACTTCCACGACTACGTCGGCAACCAGGCCAACAACGCCTTCGCGAGCGACGACAAGCTGGCCCAGGCGGCGACGTCGTGCCAGGATCCCGGCGACAAGTCCAGCTACTACTGGCCGGTGCTGCGTCTTCAGAACGGTGTCGAAGAGCGGGACGCGGACGCTCCTGGTGGGGGCACCGAGGGCAACCGTGGGACCATCCTCACTCCTGCCGAGGTCACGTTGACCTTCGTCGGCAGTCCCACCGGCAAGGTCACCGCAATGCCGCGCTTCCTCCGCATCATCACCGGCGACGCCAAAGCCTTCGTCAACGGCAACACCAACGCCAACGCGTCCTGGAGCTGCACCGGCTTCGAAGATCGGCAACTCAAGGACAAGTACCCGCTGTGCCCCGACGGCAGCCAGGTCGTCCGCACCTTCCGCTTCCAGAGCTGCTGGGACGGCAGGAACGCCGACAGTGCCAACCACCGCACTCATGTGGCCTTCACCGCCGTCGACGGAAGCTGCCCGAACGGCTTCGCGGCCGTACCCCAACTCGTGCAGCGCATCGTGTACGACGTGAACGCGCCCAGCCTCGATGACGGCGGCCGCACGGCGCCGCTGTTCGCCGTGGACTCCTTCCCCGAGCAGTTGCACAAGCCGGTCACGGACCACGGCGATTTCATCAACGTCTTCGACGAGGCCCTCATGGAGGAGATGGTCGACTGCATCAACGACGGCCGGCGCTGCGGCGGCGACAACGCACCGGACCAGCCGACGGACGAGCCGACCGACGAGCCGACCGACGAGCCGACCAACGAACCGTCGGACGAGCCGACCAACGAACCGACCGACGAGCCGACCGACGAGCCGTCGGACGAGCCGACCAACGAACCGACCGACGAGCCGTCGGACGAGCCGACCGACGAGCCGTCGGACGAGCCGACCAACGAACCGACCGACGAGCCGTCGGACGAGCCGACCAACGAACCGACCGACGAGCCGACCGACGAGCCGACCGACGAGCCGACTGACAGCGAGCCGTCACCAGCCCCCACCACGCCCACTGCCACCGAGCGCCCGGACGACCCCGAACCCACCGGCGGAGCCACCACCGACCGGCCCGGTACGCCGCCCGGCGAGCCGACCGAGCGCCCGGAGGGCCAGGACACGGCATCCCCTCGATCCAGCGACACACCGTCCACGAACTCGGGCCCGGCAGCGGGTGACCGGACCCAGCACCCGGACGATGCCGTCGACACCACCGACCCCGGGCAGCAGCCCGACGCGGAAGACAACGAGCCGTCGGCCGTGAACACGCTGACCCCGCCACCTGCCGCGGACGATGCCGCGGAGGCTCCGTCTCTCGGCCAGACGGGACAGCGGAGCGCGGCAGGCGGACTGGCCGCCACCGGAACGCAGTTGTGGCCGGCTGCTCTGGGCGCCCTGATCGCGGCGGCAGGCGTTCTGCTGCTGTGGCGAGCCAGGAGGCGTCTGGGCACGCGGTGAACACCGTGCCCTGAGCGTCCGCTGCACCTCTGCCGGCCGGGCACTCGCGGCGCTCCGAGAGAAGTCGGAGCGCCGCAAGCCGACTCGGACGGTTGTGGAGGCATGCGGTCGAAACAGGCCTGCGGCGAGTGGACAAGGCCCTGTGGCCATGTCTGTGTCGCTGGGCACAACATTGGTCCACTGAGTCCCTGTGGAGATCCTTCGTGCCGGCGCCGGCTTCCGGCGGGTCAGGCCTTGGGCCGGGTCATGATCTGCATGCCGGGTCGGCGTCGGTGGACGGTGACGTAGGCGAGGCCTTCCTTGCCGGCTGTGACGCTTCGGGCGGCGCCCCGCGGGAGCCAGATCAGACTGCCTGCGGTGAGCGGCTGCGGTGGGTCGGTCGCGAGCGTGCCGTCGCCGGCGACCACCAGCACGAGGACGTCCAGCTCCGGCTCGATGTGCGGAGGGACGCCACCCCCGGGCGGGACGCGGATGAGGTTGGCGTCGAGTTGTCGTCCCGGCTCGGCCAGCTTCCACTGGGCCCCGCCGGGGGCGACCGGAGTGGCAGAGAGCGACACCACGTCGCACAGGACCTGCGGCTGCCCGGCTCCGCTAGGTTCGCGGGCGCCGTCCGTACCAGCGCTTTCGTCAGCCATGCCTCATCACCGTTCGGGATACCGTCGCGGGCACCGGGAGTCCGAGGACGAAAGACCCACCAGGCCGACGACCCACTACGTCGACTCTACGCACTCGCTGGGTGGGCGCCGAGCAGCGCCCCGTGACACGAACGATGCCCGCCGCTGATCTTGAAGGCCGCCGCTTCGCCCGTCGCCATGCCTCGGTCCGACCGGCAGGGCAGCACCGGCGGCCTCTCCGGCGCATCCGACATGCGTGTGCGAGCAGAAGCAACAGAGTGACCCGTGTCCGGCCCTGTCCGGCTCCGTCGAGCGGCCGGCGGAACCCCTTCCGCACCGTGCCGCGCCTCCGGGAGGCACCATGTATGACCCGGCAAGCCCGCCGAACGGCGCACGCGCCGCCCGGTACGCGCGGTGCCACCGGATCTCGCTGAGCGCCGTCGTGATCACGGGCACCGGCGGCGTTCCGCTCGATGTGCGCTTCGGCTACGACTCGGCCGACCCGTTCGCCGTCCGGCTCGACTTCCCCCTGGGCGCGGGGGAGACGCCGTCCTGGGTGCTCTCCCGTGACCTGCTGTCCCGCGGTCTGGTGTCTCCGTCCGGCGACGGTGATGTGCGCGTATGGCCGCCGTGTCGATGCCACTCCTCCACGATGATCCGCATCCGTCTGCGGAACACGCGCTCAGCGGCGGTGCTGTACGTACCGGCCGCGGAGCTGGGGGGCTGGCTGCGGAACACCTACCTCGCGGTTCCGCCCGGTGAGGAGAGCGTCCACGCGGCCCTTGACCGCGCGCTGGAACAGCTGCTGGAGGAGGGCTGAGCCGGGCGACGGGGTGATCGGACCCACCGGCGTCGGCGCGTGAGCGAGCAGACGATCACCACGGGAAGCGGTGAGTGAGGACGGGACGACGTTGAAGGGCCGTGTACATGTCAGGAGCCATGGGCCTGGTCGGTTGGCGGACGTCGTCCGCCGGGGTGCGGCCGGTGCGGCCGCGTGGACGGGCCCGCGCCGGGGACCCCGGTCGTGAGCTGCGGTCAGTGCCTCGGCGACGACCCACGCCGGGTCGGCGTCGGCACGAGGCCACCTGGCGTACGACTCCGATACGCCGCTCGCAGCGCGCACCCGCCGGACGACACACCGGCCGGGTCCGCGCTGCGAGCCTCCCCGTGGCTCCGCGCAGGCGGGGAATCAGACGGCGGAGGCCGTGTGGATCACCTCGCCGCCGACCACGACCGTCTCGGCCACCGTCCCCGGTATGTCCTTGGGATCGCACCGCAGGATGTCGCGGGAGAGCACGACGAAGTCGGCGAGCTTGCCCACGGTCAGCGATCCGAGCTCGTCCTCCAGGAAGTTCGCGTAGGCGGAGCCCATCGTGTACCCGTGCACGGCGGTCTCGATGTCCACCGTCTCCTGCGGACACCACGGCTCGCCGTCGGCTCCTTGGTCCAGTGGGCGGCGGGTGACCGCCGTGTACAGGCCCACCATGGGGTCCATCTCCGCGACGTTCCAGTCGCTGGAGAAGGCCAGGACCGCACCGGCGTCGCGCAGGCTGCGCATCGGCCACGCCTTGTGCCAGCGGTCCGCGCCGACGTTCTCCGCCCAGTCCCGTCCGGGACCGGCGATCTCGGGCGCGCAATGGCGTGGCTGCATGCAGGCCACCACCCCCAGCTCGGCGAAGCGCGGCACATCCGCCGGGTCCAGGCACTCCACGTGCACCACCTGGTGGCGGGCGTCTCGCGGACCGTTGACCGCGCGGGCGTGCGCGACGGCGTCGAGGACCGTACGAATGCCGCGGTCGCCGGTGGCGTGGACGAAGCACTGGAATCCGCGCGCGTCGAGGCCGGCCAGCAGCTCGGCGAACTCCTCCGGCGGGTAGAACGTCTCGCCTCGGTGCCGGCCGCAGCCCGCGTACGGTTCCAGGAGAGCGGCGGTACGCGGCTCGACCACGTCGTCGATGTACAGCTTCAGCGGCCCCACACGCAGCCGGTCGTCATCGAAGCGGCGCGCTGCCGCCGCGAACACGTCCAGGTCGGTGTCGCCGGTGCCGCGCGGATGGAACAGGGCGGCGACGAGGCGGCTGCGCAGCCGGCCCTCGGCGCGGGCCCGCTCGAACAGGGCGAGGTCGTCCAGGGAGTTCTGCGGCTCGACCACCGTGGTGATGCCGAACCGGGCGGCGTCGTCGAGGCTCTTGACCAGGCGCCCGTACTGCCGGTCGGGCGAGGCCCAGGGGACACCCAGCTCGCGCAGCGCCCGGTGGCCGTCCCGCGACAGACCCTTGACGGCGAAGTTCTTCACGAAACCGGTGGGTTCGCCCGTGACCGGGTCGACGTCGGCGTCGCCGAAGGGCAGCTGTGTCCGGTGGCGGTCGATGCCCAGCCTGCGCAGGGCCGCCGTGTTGAGCCAAGCGGTGTGCACGTCGTAGCTGAGGACGAAGGCGGGCCGCTCGCCGGTGGCCGGATCGAGGTCGCGGGCGTGCGGCATGCGCCCTTGAGGGATGGCCGAGTAGTCGAACGCCTCCGCTTCGATCCACTCGGCGTCCGGATGGGCCTCGGCCCAGTCGCGGATGCGTGCGTGGATCCCGTCGAGCGAGGAGATGCCCGCGAGCTGGACGCAGGCGTCGTCGGAGCCGAGGCGTACGTGGTTGTGCGCGTCGACGAAGCCGGGCAGGACGAGACGTCCGGCGGCGTCGATCACTTGTGTGCCGGGCCCGGTCCAGGCGGCGGCGTCCGCGTCCGCGCCGAGCCAGACGATCCGGCCGTCGCGGACGGCGAGGGCCTCGGCGTACGGCAGGTGCGGGTCGACGGTGTGGACGCGGGCGCCGCGCAGGATCAGATCGGAGGGGGCGGGTGACATGCGGTGCTGCTCCTGAGAGGTGTCAGTCGGCACGGACGGGGGCGGAGAGGGCGGAGGTGGAGGCGAAGGCGCGGCGGCTCAGGAGCCAGTACGCGAGGCCTGCGACGAGCGAGCTGAACACGGTGAGGTCGGCGCCGCCGAGCGGGGCGACGAGCGGGCCCGTCCACAGTTGCGAGTCGCAGGTGAGCAGGGCGAAGAGGAGACCGGTGAGCAGCGCCGCCGTACCCGGCGGGCTGAAACCCGCCCGGTACCAGTAGGCGCCGGCCCGTCCGGCGTGCAGGGCGTGCGCGTCGTAGCGGCAGCGACGCAGGAGCATGTCGGCGAGGAACACGCCGCTCCACGGCGCGAACACGATGATCAGCAGCGACAGGAAGGAGAGCAGCGAGGTGGTGAAGTCGGTGAGGAAGAGCGCGGCGAGCGAACCGGCGGCCGTGACGGACACGCTGATGACAATGGTTCTCGCGCGGCTCCAGGGAATCCCCAGCACCTGGAGGTTCAGGCTGGAGGAGTAGAGCGTGATGATGGAATTGGTGACCGAGCCGCCGAGCACCAGGGCCAGGAAGACGGGCTGGAACCACCCGGGCAGCAGGGACTGCGCACCGGCGACCGCGTCGGTCATGTCCGTCTGCGTCGCGGCGGCCACGCCGCCGACACCGAGCGCCACGGAGGAGAGGAAGCCGCCGAGTGCCCCGCTCCAGGTGACGGCGCGCAGCGAGGTGTCCTTCGGGAGGTAGCGCGTGTAGTCGGCGGGCATCGGCAGGTACGAGAAGGGGCCGGAGAGCGCGACCACCAGCGCCCAGCTCCACGCGGACACTCCGGCGGCGCCCGCCGCGGCGGTGTCGCCGGCGAGGTCGGCCCGGGGGACGACGAGGACGAGGAACGCACCGAAGCCGGCGGCGAGGCCGTACGCGAGCCACTGTTCGGCCGCCTGCACTGTGGCGTGGCCCCACATGGCCACCACGAAGGTGAGGGCGAGGGTGATCAGGAGGGCGAGGGCACGCCCGGTGTCGCCGGGCGCGCGCCAGCCGGCGTCGGCGAAGAAGGCCTCCAGAGCGAGGGTGCCCACCACCGTGTTGACGATCGTGTAGCCGATGCTGACGACCCAGTTGAGGACTCCGGCGGGCAGATTGCCCCGGTGGCCGAAGGCGGCGCGTGAGATGACGAGCGTCGCGGTGCCGGTGCGGCTGCCGCTCAGGCCCGCGGCGCTGACGACGAAGAAGGCCAGGCCGCCGACGGCCACGACGGCCGTCGCCTGCCAGAAGGAGAGACCGAACGCGACGGCGAGCGCGCCGTTGATGACGTACGTGAAAGTCAGGTTGGACCCGAACCAGAGCCAGAAGAGGTCCCGGGGACTGCCGTGGCGGTCCTCGTCGGGGATGGTGTCGACGCCATGGGTCTCCACGCGGAAGACCTCGTCGCTGGCCACACCGGTGCTGTGCCCCATGCGGACCCCTCTCGGCAGGTTGAACGGCAAGCGGGTAGTTTGAATGCCGTTCTAGAAGTTAGAACGGCATTCAAGATGTGGCATGCGGCCGCGCCCGTCAAGACCCGGAACGGGATGAGCGGGATAAGGTCGCGGCAGGGCACGGCGGGGCAAGGCAGGGCACGGCAGGGTCACGCCGGGGCGGCGGCCGACTGGAGGAATGGCGCGTGACGGGAACAGCGCGACGGCGGGACGGGCGGATCGCGCAGGAGCGGATGCTCGAAGAGGCGATGACGGTCATCGCCGAGAACGGGCTGGCCTCGCTCACCATGGCATCCCTCGCCGAGCGCCTCGGCACCAGCGGCGGCCACATCCTGTACTACTTCGGCAGCAAGGACCGGCTGCTGCTGGAGGCGCTGCGGTGGAGCGAGAGCGCGCTCGGCGACGAGCGACGCACCCTGCTCACACGTCGTACGACCGCCGAACGCAAACTGGACCTCTTCCTCCAGCTGTACCTGCCCCGCGGACCGCGCGACCCGCGCTGGACGCTGTGGATCGAGCTGTGGGCCCGCACGACGGGTCAGGGCCCGCTGCGGGAGGCTCAGGAGGAGATGGACCGCGGCTGGCAGAGCGACCTGGAGTCGCTCCTTGCCAAGGGGGTCGACCAGGGACGCTTCGGGATCACGCGGGAACAGATCCCGGAGCGCGCCGACCTGCTGCTCGCGCTCCTCGACGGGCTCAGCACCCGCGTGGTGCTGAGCCAGCGCGGTACCGATCGAGCGGCGGCACTGGCCGCTGCGCGCGCCGCGGCCGACCGCTTGATCGTCACGAGCGATGCCACGGGCGACGTCACGAGCGATGCCATGGGCGACGCAGGGCGATCGTCCTGACGGGGGCGTGGGGCGCGTCGTCGGCGCCGCCGTGGCAGATGCCTCCACCTGGAGCACCCCCGCCCCGCGCCTGCGGGGGCCGGTCTACGCGGACGTCGTCAGCATGTGAACGACCGGCGAGTGGGGCGGCGGTATCGGTGGTGGCTGGAGTCGTGGGGTGG
Organism: Streptomyces sp. NPDC001532; assembly: GCF_040298625.1. Taxonomy (NCBI): domain Bacteria; kingdom Bacillati; phylum Actinomycetota; class Actinomycetes; order Kitasatosporales; family Streptomycetaceae; genus Streptomyces; species Streptomyces sp. NPDC001532. The sequence goes on along the minus strand of NZ_JBEPAL010000009.1, from coordinate 21,429 downwards.
GGCGACCTGTGCCTGACGTGTGGCTGATGTGCGCGGGCCTGTCATGACCGGGGCGCCTGCGGAGCGGGGGAGCCGGGCTTGATCCGGGAGGAGGGCGCTGCACCGGGCCGACCGCACCGCCCGCGCCGGTGAGTCCGGCGCAGTGGTCACGCTCGTGCCGCCGGGCGGGGGCCGTAGGACGAGCCGCATGATGGCCGAGGCCCGCGAGGCGGCCCTCGTGCGCCGCAACGGCTGAGAGCGGCTGCCGCCCCCAGGATGATGACGCCGTGCGCCCCACACCCCGCCCGGCATGACAAGCTGTGCCTGTCCATCCCCGAACCCAGGAGGTCACCATGACCGAAGAGCCCGTAAAGCCGGAAGGTTCGGAGCCTGCCGCCCCCGAGACGTCCCCTCTCGCACCGGACAGCGACGGCAACTACGACCTGAAACGCAAGTTCCGCGAAGCCCTGGACCGCAAGCGCGGTGCCCAGGCGGAGGCCGCTGACATGGCCGCGAACGGCGACAGGCTGAAGGTGCGCGCGGCGCACGGACCGGCTGCGAGCCAGCGGTCGTTCAGGCGCAAGAGCGGCGGCTGAGTTCAACGGTCGTGCGACGTGGCCGCTTCATCGGCACCTGGCACCAGCCACTCGCGCGCCTCACGTAGTGGCCCGCAACGCGCACAAACCATGCGCGCGTTGCGGGCGCGGCAGGGCGTGCTGTGCGTAGTCGAGGTCATGCCTGAGCGCAGGGCAGCGCCGTCGTCGGCGACTGGTCACCGGGTGCCTTCGGTCGTTCTGCGGATCGGCACGGACGGCGCGGAGAAATCGAGGTGGCCGCCGCGGACCGGTCGGCGGTGTGTCGGGGCGGAGGGCTGGGAGTTCGGCCCGGTCTTCGAGCCGTTCACCGCCGAGGGGTACGGCAACCAGGTGGTCGCCGTCGGACACTGCCGCGCGGGCGGGGGCTCGTCGAGGTCGCGCAGGAGGGTGAGGGGTCGTTGCCGAGAACCGGTGGTCCTGAGGGTGGAACAACTCATCCACCCCGGGCAAGGGGGCGATCTCAGGGTCGACTTCGCGGGCGCTCCGGGCCACGGTGGCGGCCACGTAGGCGTCCCGGCACACGAGGTGGCCGGCCACCACAGGATGCGGCTCGCCTCAGCCCTGCTGCTGCACTACTTCACACATACTTGCCGTACTTGCCCCTGCTCCGGCTGAGGCCGTCGCCACCTCGACCGACGGCCTGTGCCGCCCGAGGCCGTGAGCTCCTCAGGGCGGCACCGAGACCCACCTCCGCCGGACGGATGACCCGCCCCCAGCTCCGGGCCGCCGTCACCGGGCTGACGCAAGACGTAGAGCCGTCACGTCACTGACCCGCACGGCGGGATGGATGCCGAGGAGCCGGCCTCCGGCCCGCGGCGACCGTGTCCAGGGCGCATTTTCCCGCCAGAGTCAGGCCAGTTCGAGGACGAGCTTGCCGACGTTCTCTCCACGGAAGAGCATCCGCAACGTGTCGGGGAAGTCGTCGACGGTCCCGCTGACCACGTGCTCCTTGACCTTGAGTTGTCCGGCCCCGATCCAGCCGGCGATGTCCTGACCGGCTTGCGTGAATCGCTCGGCGTAGTCGAACACGACGAGGCCTTCCATACGGGCGCGCTTGACCAGCAGCGACAGGTAGTTGGAAGGGCCCTGGACCGGGGAGGCGTTGTTGTACTGGCTGATCGCGCCACAGATCACGACACGCGCGCGCATCGCCAGCCGGGTCAGCGCGGCGTCCAGGATGTCCCCTCCGACGTTGTCGAAGTAGATGTCGATGCCGTCGGGAGCATGGTGACGCAGCGCTTTCCGCACGTCCTCGGCGCGGTAGTCGATGGCCGCGTCGAAGCCCAGCTCGTCGGTGAGCAGAGCGCATTTCTGCGGTCCTCCGGCGATGCCGATGACCCGGCAGCCCTTGATCTTGGCGATCTGTCCCACGATGCTGCCGACAGCTCCGGCCGCCCCCGACACCACGACGGTCTCGCCGTCGCGCAGCGCTCCGACGTCGAGCAGGCCGAAGTAGGCGGTCATGCCGGACATGCCCAGAGCGCCGAGATAGGTGGAGGGCGGGGCGATGGTGGTGTCGATCTTCAAGGCACCCTTCCCGTCGGAGACCGCGTACTCCTGGACTCCGAAGGAGCCGACCACGTGGTCGCCCGGCTGGTACTGGGGGTGGTTGGAGGCGATGACCTCGATGACCGATCCGGCGCGCATCACCTCGCCGAGAGCGACAGGGGGCAGGTAGGAGGGGCGGTCGTCCAGCCAGCCCCGCATCGCCGGGTCCAGGGAGATCACGCGAGTGCGGCCCAGGAATTGGCCGGGGCCGGGCTCTCCTACCGGCTCGGAAGTGGACTCCCAGTCTTCGGGCTTCACCTCGCCCACTGGACGGGCGGCCAAACGGATCTGGCGGTTCATGGTTGACACGATGCCTCCGGTGCGAGCGACTCCACGCAGCGTACCGACCAGTAGGTATGAGAGTGAAGTGTCGGTGGTCACAGTTCGTGCGTGGACGAGGAACACCGGCCGCCGTCTTGTACGCACCCGGCCTTGACGCGGCGCCGTCGACGCCGATCGACATGGGGTGACACCTTGCCGCGACCCCCCTGACAGTGCTGACGGTACTCACCGTACTGACGGTGTCGACGGTGCTGAAGCCGTGGTGCGTACCCGCGAGGCGCCCACCCGGTGCCAAGTGCTCGCCGTGCACCGGCCGCTCAGGATGAACTGTTCGTCCCCTGTCCGCTGCGCGCTTTCCAGCCTTCCCGAGCCGCGGATGACGCGCGGTCAGATGGCGGGCGCGGCAGGGCGGAGCGGGACTTGACCGCTCGAGCGCAGGTGGGGCGGTCGCCCATTCTCCGACGGTGCCGGGTGGGTTGCGCAAGGTGAACCAGGTCACCGTGCGGCGGCGTTGGCCCGCACTCGTCCAACGGGTTAGGTTCCTGCGATCACGGGGGAGGACGTCCCCACGCGACCTGAGCGCGGAGCCCTTGCGCACCCTCCTTTGACGAGAGAAACAGGACATGTCTGCTCAAGAACGCTCACACCATCCTCCGCGCCGAGTCGGCGTCGTGGCCGAGTCCGTCTCCGGGGAGACGCGGGTCGCGGCGACCCCGGCGACGGTACGGCTGATCGTGGGCCTCGGTTACGAGGTCGTCGTCGAGTCCAGGGCCGGAGAGGCCTCCGGGTTCGACGACCGGACGTACGCCGATGCCGGAGCACGGATCGGCGAGGCCTGGGACGCGGATGTCGTCCTCAAGGTGAACGCCCCTTCCGACGCGGAGATCCGCAGGCTGCGGAAGGGGGCGACGGTGATCGCCTTGCTTAGCCCGGCGCAGAAGCCCGAACTGCTCCAGACGCTCGCCGATGCCGAGGTGACGGCCCTCGCACTGGACGCGGTGCCGCGCATCTCGCGGGCCCAGTCGATGGACGTGCTCTCGTCGATGGCGAACATCGCCGGCTACCGCGCGGTCATCGAGGCGGCGCACGTCTTCGGACGGTTCTTCACCGGCCAGGTCACCGCGGCGGGCAAGGTGCCGCCGGCGAAGGTGCTGGTGGCCGGCGCGGGCGTGGCCGGTCTCGCGGCGATCGGCGCCGCTTCCAGCCTCGGCGCCATCGTGCGCGCCACCGACCCGCGGCCCGAGGTCGCGGACCAGGTGAAGTCGCTGGGCGGCGAGTACCTGCCGGTGAACGCCGCTCAGGAGACGAGCACCGACGGCTACGCCAAGGCGACCTCCGCCGACTACGACCGTGCCGCGGCCGAGCTCTACCGGGCGCAGGCCGAGGACGTGGACATCGTCATCACCACCGCCCTGATCCCGGGCCGGCCGGCGCCGCGCCTGCTGACGGCCGAGGACGTCGCCGTCATGAAGCCGGGCAGCGTCATCGTCGACATGGCCGCCGCGATGGGCGGCAACGTCGAGGGCACGGTGCCGGGTCGGACGGTGGTGACCGAGAACGGCGTCACCATCATCGGCTACACCGACCTGGCCTCCCGGCTCCCGGCGCAGGCGTCGCAGCTGTTCGGCACCAACCTGGTGAACCTGCTGAAGCTGCTCACCCCCGGCAAGGACGGGCAGCTGACGGTCGACTTCGACGACGTCGTACAGCGGGCGGTGACCGTGGTGCGCGACGGCGACGTCACCTGGCCCCCGCCGCCCGTCGCGGTCTCGGCCGCACCCGCCGCCGCCCAGCCCGCGGCCGCACCCGCGGCGCCCGAGCCGGAGCAACCGAAGCTCACTCCCGTGCGGCGCTTCGCCCTGATCGGGCTCGGAATGCTCGCCATGTTCCTCCTGGTGGCCTTCGCGCCGCCCCAACTCGCGGGCAATTTCACGGTGTTCGCGCTGGCGGTGGTGATCGGCTACTACGTCATCGGCAAGGTGCATCACGCGCTGCACACCCCGCTGATGTCGGTGACCAACGCGATCTCCGGGATCGTGGTGATCGGCGCCCTGCTGCAGATCGGGCACGAGAGCCGACTGGTCACCACGCTGTCCTTCGTGGCGATCCTGCTGACGAGCGTCAACATCTTCGGAGGCTTCGCCGTCACCCGCCGCATGCTGTCTATGTTCTCGAAAGGCTGAGCCGAGATGACGTCCCTGACGGCTTCACACGCTGCCGACCTGGTCGCCGCCCTGCTCTTCATCCTCAGCCTGGCCGGCCTGTCCCAGCACCGCACCTCCCGCGCCGGCGTCGTCTACGGCATCGCCGGCATGGCCCTCGCCCTGGTCGCCACCGTGGTCCTGGCGGCGCAGAGCATCCCGGCCGGAGCGGTCACACTGATCGTGCTCGCCATGGCGCTCGGCGCGGCGATGGGCCTGTGGCGGGCCCGCCGCGTCGAGATGACGCAGATGCCCGAACTCATCGCCGTCCTGCACAGCTTCGTCGGCCTCGCCGCGGTACTGGTGGGCTGGAACAGCTACCTTCAGGTGGAGGCGCACGGCGCGGCGCAGACCGAGGTCGGCGCCGATCTGCTGCGCATCCACCACGCCGAGGTGTTCATCGGCATCTTCATCGGCGCGGTCACCTTCACCGGCTCGATCGTCGCGTTCCTGAAGCTCTCCGCACGCATCAAGTCCCGCCCCCTGATGCTGCCGGGCAAGAACGCCCTGAACGTCGGCGCGGTCGCCGCGTTCGTGGGGCTGACCGTCTGGTTCACCATCAGCCCGAGCCTGCCCCTGATGATCGCCGTGACGGTGCTCGCGCTGGCGCTCGGCTGGCATCTGGTCGCCTCGATCGGCGGCGGCGACATGCCGGTCGTCGTCTCCATGCTGAACAGCTACTCGGGCTGGGCGGCGGCCGCGGCCGGCTTCCTGCTCGACAACAACCTGCTCATCGTCACCGGCGCGCTCGTGGGCTCGTCCGGCGCCTACCTGTCCTACATCATGTGCAAGGCGATGAACCGGTCCTTCCTCTCCGTCATCGCGGGCGGCTTCGGCATGGAGGCGCCCTCCGGTCCCGCGGAGGAGCAGGGCGAGCACCGCGAGGTTCGGGCCGCGGAGGCGGCCGAGATGCTGGCCCAGGCCCGCTCGGTGATCATCACCCCCGGTTACGGCATGGCCGTCGCCCAGGCCCAGCACCCCGTCGCCGAGCTGACGCGGCGGCTGCGCGAGCAGGGCGTCGACGTCCGCTTCGGCGTCCACCCCGTCGCGGGCCGCCTGCCCGGGCACATGAACGTGCTGCTGGCCGAGGCGAAGGTGCCCTACGACATCGTCCTGGAGATGGACGAGATCAACGACGACTTCGCCGACACCTCCGTCGTGCTGGTCATCGGCGCGAACGACACCGTCAACCCCGCAGCGACCGACGACCCGGCCAGCCCGATCGCCGGCATGCCTGTGCTGCGCGTCTGGGAAGCCGAGCAGGTCATCGTCTTCAAGCGCTCCATGGCCTCCGGCTACGCGGGCGTGCAGAACCCGCTCTTCTTCCGCGAGAACAGCAGCATGCTCTTCGGCGACGCCAAGCAGAGCGTGGAGGAGATCCTGCACGCCCTCGGGCCCGACACCCGACGCGACACGGACCCAGCGGCACTCCGCACGACGGTGGCCAGCCACTGACAGCCGTTCGCCGACAGCACGGTTCCTGCGTGGCCCGCGGCCACAGACCTCATGCTCGCCGAGGAACTGGTGAGGCTCCCCGCGGGCCACGCTACGGACATCGCTGAACCGCTCCGTTATCGGGGCCGGCCCGACGGAGGCGTCCGAGCCGTGGAGCTCGCACGCCGTGGACACTGTCTCTCCGCAGCCGAGGTGCCCGGAACTGCGGGGCGGGATCGATGAGGCGATCCGCCCGCTGGACCGGCACGTCTGCCTCGGCGGAGTCGTGTACGGCCATCAGGCACGAGCAACTGGCCCGTCTCCTGGGCCGCCACAGACGCGAGACCGAGCTGCCCGCCTCCTGCTGAAGCGGTGGGTCACGAGCAGGGAGGCCCTGGGCGGCCCATGCCGCCTTCGGCGTCACCGAACTCCTCCCCCGCGACGCCCGCCTCGACGTCCCGCGCGACGTGGCCCCGTTCGGCCGCGGCGACAGCCTCCGTGGAGGCCCCAGCGAGCCGTGCGGGAACCGCTTCCGTGTCACCGGGCGCAGCCTTGCCGCTGAAGCGTCGGTTCGCCCGTACGGCCTGCTGTGCTGGCGGGACCGCCGGAGCCCGGTGAGGGTGGGTTCGAGGAGCTGTCCGCGTCGGTCGGCCCTGCGACTGTCCCTGGAGGAACCTCGTCATGTCTGAACGCAACACCGCCATCCGCAGCCTGCACGATCTCGGTCTGGCAGCATGGTTCGGTGGCTCGCTCATGGGGGCTGTCGGCCTCAACGGCGCGGCCCGGGCCGAAGGCGGCACGGAGGCGACCCGAGACCGCATCTCGGCGTCGGGATGGGCGAAGTGGACGCCGGTCAACGCGGCCGCGATCGGCGCGCACCTGTTCGGCGGTGGCGGGCTGCTCGCCGTGAACGCCCACCGTGTCGCCACTCAGCAGGGCGTGGCAGCGTCCACCACGGCCAAGACCGTCGTCACGGTCGCTGCTCTGGCCGCCACCGCCTACGCCCGCGTCCTGGGCAAAAAGGTCGAGCTGGCGTCCTCCACGGAGCCCGGTGACGCCGAGAAGGCGGGCAAGCACCCGATCGACCTTGACAAGGCGCGACGGCAGCTGGCCTGCGCGCAATGGGCGGTACCGGCACTGACCGGATGCCTCGTCGTGCTCAACGCCCTGCACGGTGAACAGCAGCGCCCGAGCGAGCAGACGGCCGGTATGTGGGAGCGGGCCCGCTCCGCGACCCACCTGATGGTCTGACGGCTCGCGGGAGACCTGCCGTCGAGGATGAGCGCAGCCGTCGTTCGACCATGTGCGGCGGCCCGCTTCCGGTATCGGCGTCATCTCCCCAGGGGCTGGGGTTCCTGCTGGTCTTCCCGCCCCATGGGCTGAGGTGGTGATGGACCGCCGTCACCGATGGGATCCCGCCCGCCTGCTGTTCCGATGTCGCCTCGTTGCCGCAAGCCCGTGCGCCGTACCGTCGCTGACGCAATGGCAGGCAGGGATGAACCGACCTCAAGCGGCCAGCGTCTCATCCTGTCGGGAGACGCCCGCACGGCCTGGGCTGTACTGCTCCAGCAGCGCATCGGCCGCCAGTAGGGCCTCTTCGGCAGTGCGGGCTCCGGTCATCACACACAGCGTGTAGGTGGAGTCCTCCAAAGCCCTGCTGGTGCGGCCGGTGGGGCGCACGTCGTGCTCGATGCGTGCTTGAGCGAACCGGGCCAGGACGGCTCGCAGCTCCTTCTCCGCCGGAATGATCAAGGTACTCCCTCTCCCTCCGAAAGCCTGTCCCGCGAAGCGGCTGCCCGTGCCGCGCGAAACCGGCTGCCTCCGACCTCTGATGCCCCGGCTCAGCACCGGGCGAGTCCCATGTGCCCCCCGCCGGAAGATCTATTCCGCCCACTCGCTCCACCGCCCCGCCCATGGCGGGGCCGGCTCGGAGCCCTCATGACCGTCCACGGACCGGGCAGGGCATCACCTGGCGCACTCGCCGACGCGACCGCACCCGCGGTGCGACGGGCACGCCACGGTGGTCGCACCGCGTCCGCTGTCGTGGTCGGCGCGCTGTCCTGGCCGGTGACGGGGCAGGGTGCGTCGCCGTACGGGATGCCCGCAGTCCCGTCGTGATCGGCCACCATCCGGCGACTCCTCCAGCGCTGTCGCACGGAGGGTGCCGAGACATCCGGATCAGCCGACCGTGCCGCCGGCGGCCGCTGTCCTGCGGTGGTACCGGCGGGCATCACCGGTCCGGTCCGGTCCGGGGCGTGCGGCAGTCGGCCGGCCGGGGCCACATGCCGTCCGGCGCGCCCGCCGCGGGTCTCGTCGACCATCAGGTCGACGCCGGCGAGCAGGTCCTCGGCGGCGGCCGCGCCCCGCATCCGGTGTGCGGCGCTCCCGTCGACGAGGGCTTCCTCCAGCTGGGCGTAAACGGTGTCCCAGCCGCCGGACGCAGGCGGTCCCGCATCCCGTCGGCTCGGGGTCGGGCGGGACGGGATCGCTCACCGAGCCCCGCCCCACGGCCAGTGAGCGTTCACCTTCCCGCGGCGGCGCCGTCTGCTCCGCCTCTCGGTGCGGCCGGCCGGGATGTGACGGCACGTCTCGGCGTACCAGCCCGGCGCGCCCTGGCCCGACCAGGTGCCCGGCCGCAGGGTCAGCGGGCCGCCGCCGAGTGAGGGCCGAAAGCATGGGCCAGGCTGGTCAGAACGGAGCCGGACCAGTCGCTCTCTCCGAACACGCCGGCCGGCAGGGCGAGCACGCCGCACTCGTGCTGGAGCGTCTTCGCCGGGATGCCGACCGGGAAGAAGTAGTTGCCGGGAGACGTCCGGCTCACCGCGGGAATCGCCCCGACCACGTCGTCCGGCAACTGTTCGAACAGTCGCCGGGCCCGTGCGGCGAGTTCGTCGACGATCTGCCCGGGCACATCGCTGTGCTCGGTCAGCAGCTGGTCGGCGAGCCGGAGCTGTCCCGGAGTCGGCGGTTCCGCCCGGAACGCCTCGGCGAGTTCGGCCTGCGCCGGACCCAGCAGAACCACGCCGAAGGTGCGGGGCCACAGCCATCCCTTGGTGACGGAGTGCAGCAGGACCGCACGACCGGTGTCCAGCAGCAGCCGTGTGCCCGCGGCGAACGGGGTCCGAAGGTCGTAGACGCTGTCGATCAGCACATGACGGCGTGGTGACCGCCGCAGCCATGAGATCACCGCGGCGCACTCCGCATCGGACAGATACCGGCCGAGCGGCTTGCTGGGGTTGGCGAGCAGCAGGTACTCGGGCCGGTCGTCCGCCGGCGACCTCGGCAGGACCGGCGCCGGCAGCGTCGGGTAGGACGCGGGCTTCAGGCCCGCGGTCCGGGCCAGCTCGAAGTAGACCGGGTACACGTCGGCGGGCAGCCACAACCGCGCCCGCACCGCCTGCAGCCGGCGGAACACCACACCGAGCCCGTGCCGGACCCCTCGGCAGACCATGGCGTGGCCGGACCACTCCTGCGGCAGGTCGAAGCGCCGCAGCCAGGCGCGGGCGAGGTCGCAGCGATGCACAACGGCGGTGCCGGCCGGCGGTTCTGGTCGCAGCGGAGCGAGCGCCCGGTACACGTTGGTCTCGGCGGCGTCCAGAAGGGACGAGGAAGCGCTGAGCTGCCGTTGCCGGAATGCCTGGAACTCGTCGAACCTCATACCTCGGCGCCTTCCGGCAGTATCTCGCTGGCCCGGTCCTCCAGCGAGGCGTAGCAGCGTCCGTCGGCCATGACGTTCCAGCTGCGTGCGATGCCGTTGGTACGTTCCCAGAGCAGGCTCGGCTCGGTGTAGGCGGCGATCCGCATCGGCCGTCCGTCCCAGATGCCGTGGTAGACGGGCGAGCCCCAGGGCAGGCGGCTCGCCGGCCCGAAGCCGTGCCGCTCGGCGAAGCCGGTGACGACCGACAGCGAGACCTGGTGCTCTCGGCTCCACACGTTGGCGGCACGCTCGAAGTAGAGCGATTCGGTGCTGGTGGATACGTAGAGCTCCTTGAAGCAGACCTCCTCGACGCCGAGTGCCGCGGCCCACGACAGGTAGTCGGCGACCCCGGCCGCGTCGGCGACGCCGCCGTGCTGAAGCACGCAGATCAGCCTCATCCGCAGCCCCGGCCAGCGCTCAGGCTCCGTGCGCCAGGTGTCGATCACGTGGCTCACCGGCGTGCGCAGCATCATCAGTCGCTCGTTGACGTCGTCGTCGTGATGGTGCCGGGAGACCGCCAGCACGCTCAGGCCCGCGGCGCTCAGGGCCGCGAGACGGCCGGCCCGGTCGGCGTGCTCGCCCTTCGCCAGGGTGTGCGCGTTGGTGATGAGGACGACCTTCGGGAAGGCCGCCGAACAGGCGGACACCAGCCGCAGCTGCTGCTCGAACGGTATGAGCGTGGGCTCCCCGCCACCGGTGATCACAGCCCGCTCGGCACCTGCCGCACGGGCACGCTCCAGCCACCGATCGACCGCGTCCCACGGGACCCGGGCCGGCGTTTGGTCGCTGGAGATCGAAGCCGAGGAGAAGCAGAACGAACACCGGGCCTGGCAGGCGGAGGCGACCGGCAGAACCGACACCGAGCGCGGTCGCGTGTCGGCGTAGGGGCGCTGGGCCGATGCGTGCAACCGCAGGGAGGCGGCCATCGCATCCTCAACGGTGGTCGGGCGCAGAGTGAACTCGTCGCCGACCTGGTCGAGTTCATGGATGGCCGACAACCGGATACGAGCCTCGTGCAGTTCCATGCCGAGTCCGGTCGACACGTTGGGCACCAGCTGGTCGGGGTCCACCGTGGTCTCCAGTACCAGCAGCCGGTCACCCTCGATGGCCAGACGGTCCAGCAGGCGGCGCGCCTTGCCGATGCCGATGCCCAACTCGCCACGCGTCAGCAGGTGGAACCGGTCGGGGTAGGTGCTCTTTGGGATCCCTGCCTTGCCGTAGGCGAAGGCGTACTTGTCGAAGCCCTTCGCGAAGTTCGACAGCACGATGACGTGGAAGCGCTGGTCCCTGTTGTTCATCCCGTCATCATGCTCGACTTCCGCCTCCGCCTGAAGAAGGGAAGGGCCGCGCAGGCGTGCTTCCGTGGGGGACCGCGGCGGACAGTTCCGGGCGGGGTGGGGTGTACGTCCCCGCTCGACGGGCACCCGCTGATCAGGCCCCGCCGCGCTTCCCCCTCGCGTCGGGGCTTTCGGCTTCCTCTCGGCGTCCGCGGGCATCAGCGGGCATCGGCCGGGCTGGACAGGAGCAGCTCTCCGCCGGACCGCACCTCCACGGGCGGCAGCTCGACCGTCACCGTGAGCCACGGGTCGTGCGCCTGGTCGTCGCCGGACGGTCCTGACCTGGCCCTGTGTCGAGTCACCCCGCCCAGGTGGTCGGCCTGACCGGGGACTTCGCCACCGTCCGGGCCGGCGCCCGCCCCCCGGCATGAACGCGGGGTCAGGCGGCCGGCCCGTCGTCGCCGGGTGCGCGCACCACGGTGAGCAGATCGTCCCGTCCGGCCACGGCGTCCAGGGCCAGCGTGCGGTAGCCGGCCCGCTCGAACAGGACGGTGATGCGGTCGCCGTCCTGGCTCAGCACGGTGCCCTCGCCCCACCGCTCGTGCCGGACCTCGGCGCCGACGGGATAGGCGGCCGCCGCGGGGTGCACGGGCCGTTGCCGGTCCTCCCGTTCGGCGCTCTCCTCGTCGCAGCGGTCGCAGTTCCCGCACTGCTCCCCGTACTCCTCGCCGAAGTAGCCGAGCAGGAAGTGCCGTCGGCAACCCGTCGTCTCCGCGTACGCGCGAGCCATCTCGACCCGCGACCGGTCCGTCTCCCGATGGGCCTGCGCGGTCCGCGCGGCCTGCTCCACCGCGCGGTCGGGCGGTACGCCGTGGGCGGGACGGACCTCGCCGTCCTCTCCCGTCGCGACGGCGTCGGCCTCCTCCAGGAGGTTCACCGCGGCGGTGACCCGGTTCCTGGACAAGCCCGTGTCCTGGCGCAGTTCATCGAGGCCGGCCGGGTCCTCGCCGTGATCGTGGACGGCGTCCGCCACCTCGGACAGGGTGTCGCGGCCGGGCGCGCGGCCGGCGAAGAACGTCTGCATCCCGGTGTCCTGAGGCCGGAAGTGCAGTACGGCGACGGCCGGTCGGCCGTCCCGGCCGCAGCGGCCGATCTCCTGGTAGTAGGCGTCGAGCGAGCCGGGCAGAGCCGCGTGCAGCACGAACCGTACGTCCTCCTTGTCGATGCCCATCCCGAAGGCGGAAGTGGCCACCACGACGTCCGCGGCGCCGGAGAGGAAGGCATCGTGGATCCGGGCGCGCTCGGCGGCCCGCAGTCCCGCGTGGTAGGCCTCCGCGGCCAGGCCCAGCGCGGCCAGCTCGCCGGCGTAGTACTCGGTGTCCTTGCGGGTCGCGGCGTAGACGATGCCGGGTTTGGCCTGGGCGGCGGCCCGCTCGACGACGGCGATGCGCCGGTCGTCGTCCTCCTGGAAGCGGCGGACCTCCAGCCGGATGTTCGGCCGGTCGAAGCCGGTCACCATCACCCTGGGGTCGCGCATGCCCAGCCGCTGCGCGATCTCCCTGCGCACCGGTGGCGCGGCGGTCGCGGTGAGCGCCAGGACCGGCGGTCCGCCGATACGGCGTGCGGCCTGCTCCAGGCGCAGGTAGTCGGGGCGGAAGTCATGGCCCCATGACGACACGCACTGGGCCTCGTCCACCACGAACAGGGCGGGACCCGCCTCGGCCAGCCGCCGCACCACCTCGTCCTTGGCCAGCTGCTCCGGCGCCAGGTACAGCAGACGGACCCCGCCGTGCCGTACGGCCTCCCAGGCCTCCTCCGTCTCCGCCGCGCCCAGGTCGGAGTTGACCGCGACCGCGCGAGGGGCGCCGTCACCGTCGGGCAGGCCGGCGATCTGGTCCCGCTGGAGGGCCAGCAGGGGCGACACGACGACGACCGGCCCGGACAGCATCAGCGCGGGCACCTGGTAGACGGCCGACTTGCCGGATCCGGTCGGCATGACGACGAGTGTGTCCTCGCCTTGGAGCACCCACTCCATGGCGGTGAGCTGCTCGGGCAGCAGCGTGTCCCAGCCGAAGGCGTCGGCGGCGATCGCCCGCAGACGTGCCGCCCGGTCCTGCCCGCTCTCGCCTCCCACGGCCCACTCCCTTCGCCGCCGGACAGTGACGCGCGGGCCGGCCGAGGCGCCGCGAGACACCGGGTACCCGGGCCGGCCGCGTTCACCTGCGGGGCACCGAGCAGCTGTGATGTTCCCGCTCGCCGCATGCGGCTGTGCCCCGTGCGTCTGGTATCGGGGCAGGTCAGCGGTGCGGGAGGCGGCGGCCCAAGCCACTGTCGGCCGCCTTTCCGGTGCGGGCGGGCTGCGGGGCGTGCCCAGGGCACGGTCAGGACGTCGGCACCGATACGGCGGTCATGGAGCGGACACCTCGAACCGCGGGATGCGGACGGAGCCGCCGAGCGCCTGGGTGGCGTAGTTGAAGAGGGCGAACCGGTAGCCCATGAAGAACTGCCAGCTGTTGCCCATCGTGAACGCTGGACCGAGCCGGGTGAAGTTGACGCCGTCGGTGCTGTAGGAGAAGGTGCCGGACCGGGGGGAGCCGGGACGGATGTCCGCGTTGGCCCGCAGCCAGACGACGCCGCCCGATACGTTCGCGCTCGCGACTTCGGTGCCACCGGAGGTGGTGTTCCAGTCGGAGTCCATGGTGATTCCGTTGCGCATCACCAGCCGTGTCGTGCCGCTCTCCCGCTTGAGGCTGATGCAGGCGGAGGAGTCGCGCAGCAGCGCCAGGCCGGCGCGGTCTCCGTCGCGCATCGCCGAGTGCTCCAGCTGGACCGTCGCGGTGGAGGTGGGTCCCTGGATGCGGTGAGTGAGCGTATTGCGGGCCCAGTAGAGGTCGTAGGTGACGGTTGCGGTGCGCAACGTCAGCCCGTTCCCGACGGACCACTTGCTGTTGTCCGGGTTGTGGTTCCACTCCCACTTGGGTGCGAGGGTCGTGCCGGTGAAGGTGTCGACGCCGGTCATCGGCGTGACCTGGCGGGGTGGGGTCGGTACGACGGGAGTGGTGTAGGAGGCACCCCAGGCGCCGTTCACCAGCTGAATGACGGGCCAGCCGTCGGAGGTCCAGGTGACCGGAGCCAGGACGGGGATGCGCCCGCCGGGGTAGGCGTCGACGAACGCCATGTAGTACCAGGCTCCTGTCTGTGTCTGCACGAGTCCGCCCTGGTGCGGAACCCCGCCGCCGGGGACAGGGCCGGGCAGGTCGAGCAGGACCTGCCGCAGTGTGTACGGGCCGAACGGTCCGCTGGTCGACTTGAGGATGTACTGGCCGTTGGCGGGGCGGGTGAGGAAGATGTAGTAGCTGCCCTTGATCTTGTAGAACCGTGCGCCTTCGAGGGTGCCGATGCTGGAAGGCGTGGTGAACACCTGCTGGCTGCGGACCTGGGAGCGGCCGTCCGCGGAGAGCTGGGCCACGTGGATGGCGGTGTTGCCGTAGGCCACATACATGGTGTCGTCGGTGTCGACGAGCAACCCGGCGTCGTAGTACGCCGTGTCGAGGGTGGCCAGACGGCTCCAGGTTCCGTCGACGGCCGTCGCGGTGTAGAGGTAGGTCTTCGAGAAGTCGATCTGACCCAGCCAGTAGAACGTGCGGTTGCCGGGCCGGTAGGCGAGCGAGGACGCCCAGATGCCGCGGACGTATCCGCGGGCGCCGTCGAGGTCGTATTTCGCCCCGAAGTCCAGGACGGGCACGGAGTGGCCGGCGAACTCCCAGTTGACCAGGTCGTAGGAGCGCAGGATCGGCGCGCCGGGGGAGTAGTGCATCGTCGAGGCCGAGTAGTAGTAGGTGTCGCCGACGCGGATGATGTCTATGTCCGCGAAGTCCTGCCAGAGAACCGGGTTCCCATACGTCGCGGCAGCGGTCGGCGTCAGCGGCGCGGGCGGTGCCGCGGACGCCCGTCCGGCGGCCGCGGGCAGAAGTCCGCCCGCCACGAGACCGGTGCCGGTCGTGAGCGCGGCACGACGACTGTAATCGCGACGAGTCCATGACATCTCTGCTTCTCCCTGTGCGGCATACGGGTGGAAGGTGCGGGCGGTTGTGCGACCTCTTTCGTTCGATATGTCGAATGCCATGCGGTGTGTCGGACGGTAAGGATGCTAGGTGCCAAGGGTGCGGCGTCAACCCTTTCGCGCAGCATTCGTGGTGATGGCCGAAAGGTTCAAGGTGCTGCGCGCGCGGAGCATGTGTTCTCCGGTCGAGGCCTACGTTCGCATCCCGCTCCGGTCGTTGCGTACCAGGTGAAGCCATGTGCGCGAGCAGGCCGACACGGTCGTGTTCGCCATCGAAGCTTTCGGATCACTGGCGGCGTCCCGGCCCCGGCCGGAAGGGTGGAGTGGCGGGCTTCGTGCGTGAGTGCTGGACCAGCCCCGACGCCGACGCTGCGTACGGCCGTACGGCCTCGACAGGGCCGGCTACCGCCGCCGCAGCCTCGGCGAACGCTCAGCCCACCGCCTCAAACGGTGCCCCAGGCAGGGGCAGACGGGCCCGGTCCGGGGGTCACCTCTTGTCGGCGCATGCCTCCGCCTCCGCCAGGTAGCGCGCAACCGGCCCCAAGGTCAGCATCCCGCTCGCCCCGCCCGCGTGTTCGGTGCGGGCGGCGCGTAGGGCCGTGGCCGCGCGGGCCGCGACCGGGCGCTCGCCGAGGCGGGCGGCGGCGTGAGCGGTCAGGCACCAGAGCGCCTCCTGCATGTGATCAAGAGGCGGTTCGGGCGTCATGGTCAGGGCGGCACGGGCCTCCTCGGCCCGGTTCCGGGCGAGTAGCACCAAGGGGTGCGTCCAGGGACGGTACGGGCCCCAGTCGAGAGCGGGATCGGTGGGCGCGGGACGGCCGTGCAGGAGACGCAGGCCCAGAACGGCGAGGGCGAACAGCCCCCGGTGCAGCCCCGGCATGCCCGCTGAACCGGCGAGGGCGTCTTCGGCGGCGCGGTAGTGCGCTGCGGCTGTGGCGGCGGCCGGTCCGCCCAGTGCGGTGCTGCGGGCGGCCATGACCCGGGCTCGGAACCATCCGGTGAGTACGGGGACGAGGCGGGCCTCGGTGCTGACGGCGAGCTGCTCGGCGGCCTCGGCGTGCCTGGTCGCGGCGTCGAGGTCACCGAGAGCGGACGCGGATTGCAGGCGGATGAGCCGGCCGAGCACGACGAAGTCCGGCAGCTTGTGCCAGGTGGCCAGGTCGAGGATCTCGCAGCCGATCACATCCCGTGCCGCCGCGAGCCCGGGCCGGGTGAAGGACTGGAGGAACACGCCGTTGAGGGCGAACACCAGCAGGGCGGGATCGCCCAGGTCCCGGGCCAGCGCCTCGGCCTCGCGGGCGGCCTGCCCGGCGTGCCTTCGTTCCATCGCGGACAGATCGGCGCTGCGGCTCTCGACCGCGACGGTGGCCAGCGGGCCATGCCGGAACCGGTCCGGGCCGCGTACCTGAGGGCGAGCGCCGCGGCCGTGCCGTCGATCGTCGCGGACTACCGGGCCTCGGCGGGCATCGACGTCACACACGACCAAGCGGACCAGGACGCCGGTTCCCAGCTGGCCATGCCCGTGACGGTCGTCCAGCAGGACTGGGGCGCGCGGCTGGGCTACGACGCCGCCGCGGTCTGGCACGCGTGGGCGCCGGACCTGGACCACAGGCTGACCGGCGCGGGGCACTTCATGGCCGAGGAGGCGCCCGACGAGATCACGGAGGCGATTCGCGACCTGCTGCTCCGCCGATCCTCCCCCCGGTCCGCAGGAGGCGACCGGCGAGGCCTGCGCTCCCGGCGCCGGATCGGCCCTGATCCGGCGACCGCTCACCATTCCGGCCCCACGGCCGCTGCCGCGGTTCTGGGGCGAGACCGGGTGGCCGCCGATCTGCAAGTCCCAGGACGGGCGGTGGCCGCCCACGTCCGCCCAGGCGTCGCCGAGCTCGAACTGCTGGCACATCGGGGCTGAGGAACTGGGCTACGGCATGAGTGTGTCACCACGCAGACATCGGGGCGGGCTGATCGAGCTGCGACGACGCGGGGGCGTCCGCCCCACGGATGCTCATTTCGCTGCGGACGCGGCGCGTTCCGTGCACTGGGTGGCGAGTACGTCGTGTGTCGGGAGTGGGGGAGTGGCACCGCAGGTAGTGGTGCAGAACACCCGGTTCTGCGCGGGATGACTGCGGTGGTGCGAGTTGGCCAGAGTGAACTGCCGCAGCGAGCCGAAGCGCCTCGACCAGGTTGGCTCAGGAGGCGTCGATCGAGGTGAGCTCGGCTCGGCCTTGTCCTTCGTCGCCCAGCGGTGGATGTCCGCGCCGGTTTGCGGGCGGCCCCCGGCCGGATGGGTCTGACCCTCGGCTAGGGCCAGGACGGCTCCCCCCATCACGTCAACCACCCGTGCGACAACCGGGCGGCGCAGCACGAACCGGCCCAGCTTGCCGCCGCACAGCGCACCGGGCCGCCGGTCCCCGCCACGCTGATCACCAACGACACCGGGCGAGCGCGGCCTTTGCCGTCCGGCAGGTCAGCGGAGTGGTCTACAAGCCGCTGTGGACCACGCCCTGCACGGCCGACGGCCAAGCACTGCGGGTGTGGGTGCGCGAAGTGCTCCCGCAGGAGACCACCGCCGCTGTGGCCCGCTGCCCGCACCTGTTCCGAGCCAACATGGACAAGGCGTTCGACGTACGCCTCACGGCTGTCGGAGACCGGCTGTCCGCGGTCCGGATCGACAGCCCTGATCTCGACTGGTGGCAGCGGCTGTTCGTCGGTGGCGTGGGTGTCCCGCCAGATCGAGCAGTGGCGGATCGTGCCGGCCTGCTCTCTGTTGCTGCGGTGATCGTCGTGTCGAGCGTCCCCTCGGCGAAGCGGTAGACCAGCAGGCGCTCGGGCTCCACGTCGGTGACCTCGCACGGCTGGCTGCCGAAGTTGCCCATGTCCAAGGTGAAGCGGTGACCGACGACGGGCTTGACGTCTCCGGCGGCCCACCAGCGGGCGTGGAGTTCGGGGTCGGTGAGCGCGGTCCAGACCGTCGCCGGGGGATGAGGCAAGAACTTGTCGCAGTTGATCGTGTTGTTTTCGGTCATGTCTTGTTCTCCTCGTCGAGAAGGTCGGCCAGTGCGTTCATGCGCTCGTTCCAGTAGTGCTCGAACGGATGCAGCCACTGACTCACCTCGGCCAGCGGGGCCGGCTGGAGGTGGTAGAAGCGGTGCCGACCGCGCGGCTCCTCGCGCACGAGGCCGGCGGTGCGGAGAACCGCAAGGTGCTCGGAGACCGCCGGCCTCCCGAGCGCGAACATCCCGGCCAGCTCACCCGTGGAGCGTGGCCCTTCACGCAGGCTTTCGAGCAGTCTGCGGCGTACCGGGTTGGCCAGCACGCCGAACACATCGGTGGGCATGAGAGGACCATGCGTCGGGGAAATCCGACGCGTCAACAAACTCCGACGCGTCAACAAACTCCGACGCTTCAGCGATCTCTGTCGGCCGAGCCGAGCGACCGTACGCCCTCGTGCCGGCGCGGCCCGGCAGCAAGCCCTCACAGTCTTCGAGGTGTCCGTCGCACCTCGGCGGGCGGCCGACCTTGGACGTCGCGCAGCACGATGGGCCGCCGCCGTTCCGTCGGCATGTCCAGGATCGCCGTACGCACCACGGCAAGAGCCTGGCACTGCCCCGGACTGGCGTGACCGTCGTCATTGCTTCTCGCCACCGCTTACGCGCTGCTGGGTGTGTCGCCGCACGAACTGACTGGGGGAGGGGGCGGTCATCGGCCGGGAGGACGACCTGGCCGGGAGGACCTATGGGGGTGGCCGGAACGGCAGTTCCGCGAACCGGTGGCCGCCGCCACCGTGATGCAGGAACGTTCCCCGCTGATCGGCGAGTCCCTCGCCCGCCAAGCCGCCCGGGGCCCGTCACTGCTGTGCTTCAGCACCACCCGCCACACCTCAGCGGTGAGGTCGAGCATGCCGCGGGACTGGGCCTCGCCTCGCCGGCATCCGTCCCTCTACGCCCCGTGTGTCGGGGTCGTCCCGGTCGACCCCGACAAGGTCGTCACCGAAGCGGAGACGACACAGGAGCTGGGACACCGGGTGGGCGTCTTTCTGCCTGCCTCTCTGTCCGACAGTCCGACGCATGCACAGGCCGTGGTGGCCCTCTCCGCGTCGTCGGCTGCCTACGCGCAGGGGCTGTAAGGGTTAAGCCATCGCCAACCGGCTCCGCCGCGCCGCAGGGCCCCGGCCCACTGTGTGATCAGCCACCGACCCGGTGATCCTGCTCCCCGAGGCGGGTTCGGGAGGCTTCGTGTCGGCCTCGGCCGAGGCCCTTCCGAGCATGCGGCCCCGCCCGTGTCCCGCACCGCCTGGGGGCACGGGTGGGCGCGCGGCGGATGTGAACGGTCAGGACGGGGTGGGAACCGACGCATCGAGGCCGCGAGCGGCCACGAGCTGGGCGCTGCCGTCGGCCAGGCGATAGGACAGCCCGACCACGGCGGTCCGGCCGTCGGCCAGCGCGTCGGCCAGGACGCGGGAGCGCTCCAGCAGCAGGTCCACGGTGTGCTCGATGTGCTCGGCCAGGATCTCCTCGGCCGACTCGCGGCCGGCGGCGCGGGCGGCCAGCACGCTCGGGGTCACCCGTTCGACGACGTCCCGGACGAAGCCGCCCGGCGTCTGTCCGTCCTCGAGGGCGGAGCAGGCCGCGGCGACGGCGCCGCACGAGTCGTGGCCGAGGACGACGACCAGCGGAGCCTTCAGGACGCTCACACCGAACTCGATCGAGCCGAGCACTTCCGTGCCGGCGACATGCCCGGCGGTGCGAACCACGAACAGGTCGCCCAGGCCGCGATCGAAGATGATCTCGGCGGCCAGGCGGGAGTCGGAGCATCCGAACAGCACGGCGAACGGCTGCTGGGACGGTGCGGTCTCGGTACGGCGAGCGGCGTCCTGGTTCGGGTGCTCGGGAGTACCGGCGACGAAGCGCTGGTTGCCGGCCATGAGCAGGTCGAAAGCATCTCGGGGCGTCGAAGTCTGGGTCTGTGTCATGGCCGCAGCATAAGAGTCGGCGCGCCGCAGCGCTGCTGGGCCCGGCCGCCCGCTCCTCGGCGGCGTACGGTGAAGCACGGCGCGCCCGCCCCACGCCTTTGAAGGGGTGCTCGTGTTGACACGATCCACGTCGATGTTCACGACACCGGGCCCGGCAGCTGCCGGGTGACCGTGGCGGGAGACCCGGACGTCGTCAGCCCCCTCCGTCCGGGGGACCCTGCGCGATGCCGTGAGCAGGAACGACCGCGTGGACGTCGACTGCGCGGGCATGTCGTTCTGTGACTGCACCGGCCTGTCGGCGCTGCTCGCCGCCGCCCGCGCAGCCGAGGCGGCCGAAAGCCGGCTTGTGCCTGTGCGCGGTCCCGCACGCTCTCGCCCGGCCTTTGCGGCTCACCCACACCGCCAGCGCCTTCACCATCGAGCAGGCCGACATGCGCTGAAGACATGGCCGGGCAGGTGCGTCGGTGCGCGTACGTTCCTTGCTCGAAGCCGCTGCCGACGGGCACGCGCCACGACAAACGGTTCTGCGGCCGCGCGCCGCGCATACAAGGCGGCCGCTCGAAGGTGGCGCCGCCACCCGACCGAAGCCTTCGCCACCGGTCTCGCCGTGGGCCATCGCTTCGGCCTGTGCGGTTCCTCGAATCGGCCACTGCGCCGCGAAGGAGGACAGCGGCAGCGTCACCATCCCCGTCGGCCGTGGCTCGCAGCACGTGAAGGTGAAGCCCGGTGACTCGGCAGGGAACTCGTCGATCGGCTGCTGGAGCGAGGGCACCCAGCGCACCCAGCTTCACCAACTCGGTCAAGGCAACGCGCACCTCCTGGCCCTTGCGGCGGCGCACCTCACGGCTCCCGAGGCGGTCGGAACCCTACGGCAATCCCGTACGGGACGTGAAAGGTGTTCAGGTCCTGTGACAGCTCGGCGGCGGACGCCTTCCATTCCCCGGCGCGGTCCTGCGCCCCATGACAAGCCCTCCGCCGGTCAGGACACTCGAGGCGCGCGCGACCCCGACTATGCGGCGCTGGGCCGCACGCTCGGCTTCCGTGACCAGCTGCGCCATCCCACTTCAGCCCATCCGTCGCCTGGAACTGTGCGGGTGGACACCCGCACCGCGCTCAACGACCCCCTGCCCGCCGGCGGTTGCTCGGAACCTCTGAGACGACGGCTCCCCACGCGGCACCCCGCGCGTCATGGTCAGGCAGAGGGGCGCCGCCGGGTGCCGCCGCCGCTTCCGTTCAGCGCGATCAGACGTGACAGGCGTTCCTCCACGTTCCGTCCGGGCCGGTGGGTCCGGGCCCGTTGGTCCGGGCCCGTGCGCCAGCGTGCCGAAGGCGCTCGCCGGATACAGCGGCACCCTGCCGTACGTCGGCTTCAGCCCGAAC